>JAPUIL010000237.1 GCA_027297085.1 Verrucomicrobiota bacterium
CCTCGAATGGAGACGGACCGTAGATTCACCCAAACCGGCCTTAAGTGAGTGACATTCGGCCCTGACATGTTTTTCGCGAATGAAATCTAACAGCTTGGCTATGTCGGCCAAGCCTGCTTCGGTTACCGTGGAAATTCCCTGGACACCGACCACCTGGAATCCATACGCCTTACCAAAATAGTTAAAAGCATCGTGGCTGGTAATCAGAATTCTCTGGGACGAATCGATCTCGGCTATCTTGGATTGTGCCCATGAATGGAGTGCAGCGTATTCTGCCTCAACACGTTTGCCTTCTCGTTTGAAATAATCTGCGTTTTGGGGATCGGAGAGACTAAGGCCCTCGACCAGAATGGCACTGCTAAGTTAAGCAGTTTATTGATAAATTATCGAAGCAAGGCTGGCGTCGGGGTCATTCCTTGCAATCGCCGTGCCTAGCCATCATGTCCATCGTAGCTGGAGCGAAGTTGGAAGCCTTTCAAGGCGACGGCTGGTGCATGCCAATGCGGGATTTAAGGTTTGACCCCCTCGAAAGGAGCGCATTCCCGGCAGTTGCCTTGTATAAATGGGGATCGACTCCGGAGCCCATGAGACCAGTTACTTCAACATTGTCGCTTCCTGCATCCTCTACGAGGTTGGTGATCATGGTCGTTGTAGGCACCACCTTTAATTTGGCGGCAAGTGGTGATGTCAGGATAAGGGTGACTAGACTAATAAAAATTTTAATTTTTTTTAGTCAAAATAGAGGAACGCAACACAGCGAAGCCAATGTTTTTCAGCCACGCAGGGACAATCCCCCTTTTAGTCGACCTAAAGACCGCTGCCTTTTTCCAGTTTATCTCGTTGATCAGGAGTCAGAATAATATCGGCGACTGTTCGCCCAGAGGGGATCATAGGCAGAACATGCTCATCGTAAGGAACAATGATATCGAGCAGGTAAGGACCGTCGTGATCCAACATTTCCTTAATGGCCTCCTTCAGGTCTTCTCTTCTATGGATTTGGCGTGCCTTAACTCCAAAACCCTCTGCAATTTTGACATAGTTCGGGTAGATGGCATCCATGTTTTCCGGGCTGCCAATATTGTGGGGGTCACCCAAAATTGTCTGTGCGCGAATGCCTTTGTAAAAGCGATCTTCCCATTGAACAACCATTCCTAAATGTTGGTTATTCAGGATCATCACCTTAGCGCGTATATCCTCCACTTTGGCCGTAGCCAACTCCTGGATATTCATGAGAAAAGATCCATCTCCGTCTATGTCGATGACCTCTCTATCCGGAAATGCTACCTTCGCTCCCAGAGCTGCTGGATATCCGAATCCCATAGTACCGAGTCCAAGGGAGCTCAGAAAACTTCGAGCATGCTTGAAGTTATAGAATTGCGGGGCCCACATCTGGTGTTGGCCAACTCCGGTGGTGATGATGGCCTCCCCGTCCGTTAGCTCATATAAAACTTCCACCGCTTCCTGGGCAAGGATGTGTTTGCTCTTCACGTAGCTGAACGGAAACTGTTCTTTCCAGGTAGCGATTTGTTTATGCCAATCGTTCAGGTCGGGCGCTTTAAATCCACGCTCATTCATCAGTTCGAGGAACCTCGTCAGGGCATACTTGATGTCTGATTGAATCGGATACTGAACCACCTTGTTTTTATGGTGTTCTGAGCGGTCGATATCGACGTGAACAATCTGGGCCTTTTCTGCGAACTTTCGGACATTGCCGGTTACGCGGTCATCGAACCGTGCACCAAATACCAATAGAAGGTCTGATTCCGCAACGGCATAGTTACCGGTAACAGTACCATGCATCCCAAACCATTTCATAGACAATTCTTCTGTTTCGGGAAATGCACCGACGCCCATCAAGGTAGTGGTAATCGGGATGCCGGTTTGTTTGACAAACCTGTAGAGTTCCTCGGAAGCGTTTGAGGAAATAACGCCACCGCCAACGTACAGTACCGGCTGGCGAGATTCGGAGATGAGGTCAAGAACTTCTATCAATTCCTGGTCGCTCGCAAGTTTAATGGGATTATACCCAGGCAAGTCTATGGTTTCTGGGAATTCTGCAACTGTAGTCATTTGCTGAACATCCTTGGGAATGTCGATCAAGACAGGGCCCGGCCGGCCAGTAGTGGCTAAATGAAAGGCTTCCTTTATGACCTTAGGAATATCCTTAGGGTCGAGGACTAGATAGCTGTGTTTAACTGCCGACAACGTCATGCCGTAAATGTCGGTTTCCTGGAAAGCACTTTTTCCAATGAGGTGCTGCGGAACCTGTCCTGTGATAGCAATCAGGGGTACACTATCCATGTAGCTGTCCGCAATACAGGTAACCAAGTTTGTAGCCCCGGGACCGCTTGTGGCCATACAAACTCCAGCTTTTCCTGAGGCTCTGGCATAACCGGCTGCCATAAAGCCACCCCCTTGTTCAAATCGTGGCAGAATGGTCTGGATATCATCTTTTCGCTTAACGAGCGACTGGTGCATCTCCATCGAAGCGCCGCCCGGGTAGGCAAACACGTGCTCCACTCCTTCACGAATAAGAGCTTCGATCACAAGGTCTGCTCCCATCATAGATTGAGGTTTTTTGGACAGTTTAGATGTATCTTTGGTCGTGGTGCTCATGATATGAACCGTTATTTAGCGCAGATATCGTAAAAAATTCCAGCCGAAACTAGGGTTAACGCTCTGCTGTGCAACTCAATATCGCAGATCTTGACAAATATATGACGGGACAATTTGCGCCTGATTTTCGGGGCTTACACGCAAATGCCTTTCCAAATCCTTTCAGACCTCCCTAAGATCATCGTGATATGATCAAAATTTTAGTACTTGGTGATATTGTGGGACGTCCGGGCCGGACGCTCCTGCTTGAGAAACTTCCCGGACTACGGGCTACTCACCATTTTGACTATGTGGTGGCAAATGGGGAGAACGCTGCCGCTGGCGCCGGAATAACAGGAAAAATCGTAAATCAGCTGCAAGCAGGTGGGGTGGACGGCTTGACCCTGGGAGATCATTCGTGGGACCAAAAGATCTTCCTCGATGAGATCGATAACCTGGAGGGAATCTGCCGACCGGCCAATTATGTTGCGGATGCACCTGGGAAAGATCGTCTGATTTTAGATACCGGATCCAAAAGGGTCGGTGTATTTACGGTGTTGGGCAGAAACTTTATGGGACCCAAAGTGGATTGTCCTTTTCGTACCGCGGACCGCCTCATCGAGGAGCTTAGGCCCAACGTGGACTTGATCCTGGTTGAAATTCATGCTGAAGCCACTTCAGAAAAAATTGCTCTGGGTTGGTATTTGGATGGACGCGTGACTGCTGTTTTTGGCACTCATACCCATGTGCCAACGGCCGATGCCGAAGTGTTACCCAATGGTACCGCTTACATTTCTGATCTGGGAATGTCTGGTCCTTACAACGGTGTTTTAGGCCGCGACAAACAAGCGGTGATCGATCGTTTTTTAGACGGTATTCCTCGGCGATTCCCAGTGGCCGAAGGAGATACTCGACTTGCAGGTATCATACTTCAATGGGATGAAGACACGGGCAAGGTTACTATCGAGCAGGTTTCCTGGCACTAGGCGACAACAGCTTGAGGTCAGTGGGGTACGAAAAAACCCCGGCATTGCCGGGGCTCAAATACCTGGAGATTATTTCTGCACCACTCACCAGATGCCGAAGACCCCTGCCTGGGACGAAAAACGAGAACGTCAGGATGAGAGAGGTCCAGATGTTTTTTTAAGTCCTTCTTTGAGAAAAGGGCCTAATGGCGGAGTTAGTATGGCACAAATAAGATGTACAATACTAATATGAATTGTGTATGCTTAAAGACTGATTATTTCTTCAAATCTTCCATTGCTTTCTTAGCTTCAGCCTCCGCCTTTTCAGCCATTTCTTTGGCTTTGGCTTCGGCATCAGCAGCTGCCTTTTTAGCATCAGAATCCATGCTAGCAGCGGTTTTTTCAGCGTCGGAAGCGAGTTTATCTTCGGTGGTAGTTTCTTTACCACCACATCCAACGAGTAGGAGTGATGATAAGAAACAGCCAGTCAGGACGAGTAATAATTTATTCATAATATTGGCTAATGCTAATGTTTTCTCAGCCAATTAATCTGAAATTTAGGCAAACATCAATTCCCATAGTCTTGATTGCCCAATTCTCGATGCTTTTCAGGATTCCCCCTGCAAAAAGCGGGTAGTTTTTCTTACTGGAATCTAGGAATTATCCTAAGTTGGACGATGATTCGAAGTTTTCGGTTTCAAGGAAGACGCCGATTTTTCTGTACTTCCGGTAACGTTTTTCCAATAGGGTATCAGTATCCAAACCTTTCAAATCCTGAAGATTCCTTAGGAGACTATCTCGCAAGTTTTTGGCGCTTTTTTCCGGATCACGATGGGTTCCGCCCATCGGTTCTTCGATGATTTCATCCGCTACTCCAAATTTTATTAGCTCTTTGGCATCCAATTTCATGGCTTCGGCAGCTTTTTGAGCGTGGGCTCGGTCCTTCCAAAGTATGGCGGCGCAACCTTCCGGAGAAATGGTGGCGTAGTAGGAGTTTTCGAAAACCAGTACGCGATCTGCGACTCCGATACCTAAAGCGCCTCCGGATCCACCTTCCCCGAGGACTGTGGCAATGATGGGAACTTCCAGATGAGACATTTCACGAATATTGACCGCAATGGCTTCCGCAACATGCCGTTCTTCAGAGCCGATTCCAGGTGCCGCGCCAGCGGTATCGATGAGGCAAATGATGGGAATTCCAAATTTGTGCGCCATCTCCATGCAGCGGAGGGCCTTTCTATAGCCTTCCGGATGTGGCATACCAAAGTTTCTGAAAATTTTATGTTTGGTCTTCCGGCCTTTCTGTTGAGCAATGATCATAACTGGACGGCCTTCAAGTCGGCCGGTTCCGCAGATCATAGCGGGATCATCCCGAAAGCGCCGATCGCCATGCATTTCCTGAAAGTCTTCAATAAGCGCACGAATATAATCCAAGGCATATAAGCGTTTGGGATGCCGTGCTATTTGAACTTTCTGCCAAGGGGTCAGGTTTTGA
>JAPUIL010000238.1 GCA_027297085.1 Verrucomicrobiota bacterium
AAAGGGCAGAACAAAAAAAGAGAACAAAAAGGGTCAATCCAATATCCTTGTCATTAGCTTGTCATAGATGGGAGCCACCTGTTCACGTTCTCCCCGGAAAAATTCGGATGTGTAACGCGCCACTGCTGATTCGGTTCCCATCGAAAGTCTTTCGGCCAACCAACCGTTTCTGCACAGGAGCTTCTTTTTCATATACGCCGCTGTAGCTACCTTCCAATCAGCAGATTTCAATTCATTCACAATGTGCTCTGCGCTCTTACTCAATACACCGCAGCAACGCTCCAATCGATACGCCCAGGCCGTTTCGCGCATTTCGCGAGCCTCATTCACGCCGAGTTTAAGACAAGCCTTCAAATACTTCTCATCATTCAGCAGACCCTTCTTGAACTCCTTGCCGCCTATGGCCCATCCCTTACTCATACGATCGAAATCTAGCGATTTCTGACGTGCTTCGTCCTCTGCCAGCCATGTCAGATACTCCCTGTATTTCCGACGACCAGCTGGAGTATCCTTTAGTGATCCAGCAGAACCCAGACTTGCTTCGAAATCCACGCATCCGGGGCGCTTGCGCTTGTCCCATAGGTGCCAATAGCTGCTATATTGATACGAGCCAAGTTCGGTCACCGAGCAAATCCCGGCACGTACGGGGTTTAAATGGATGTAATGGCAAAGCCAACCAATTCGTTCGACGCCTTCAAGCACGATGCTCTTGTAACGTCCCTGGAAAATGTGACCATTCTCCTTGCGAAAGCGATTGAATCGCATGGCGAAGACGCTCTGAAGCCAACGCATCCCCTCGCTGAGATTTGGCTCAGGCGTTTCCAGCGCAAGATGGTAGTGATTGCCCATCACGCAGTAGGCGTGCAAAATCCAGCCGCTGCGTTCACAAGCTTCCAAAAGAGTCTTTTCGAAAGACTTCTTCGCACCATCCGTATCGAATATCCAACTCCGATAGTTCCCTCGGTTGATTATATGATACAAGCCACCCGCCTGTTCGAACCTTAGCTTCCTAGCCATAACTAAAGCAATCGCTCCTGTTGATCTATGTCAAGGGTATTGGATTGACCCTTTTATAATCGAGTCCGCGGATAATTATAGGGTATACTTCCGAGAAGGGGATCTTCTAAGTTAGAAGGTTAACCTCTGAATCTCTAAGTTGTCTGAGTACCTGCCATTAACTGATCCGCAACGGAAGCGCGCGCAAAACGCGGCTCTTATGTCACAGCTGTTTGCCATCATGACCACGATGGTAGTGTCGGGGCAGTATATGATTCTGTATGCGAATGATGTATTGGGATTTTCGCCGCAGAAGATCGCGTTGATTTTTAGTTTGGCGCCCTTTGCCAGTATATTTCGGTTGCCCATGATTTCCTGGGTCGAACGGGTCGGATTGACCAATAGCCTTCAGATAGCGCGGCTCGGGCAGATCGTGGCAATTGTGGCTTTGATCCTGGTGCCAGCCAACCAGATGAGTTTCCCTCTGCTGGCTGCCCTTATCATGATCTTTGTGCTCTTTCGGGAACTGGGATTTGGCACGGTCTGGGGTCCTCTGATGCGGCACATCACTACTACCGAGGATCGAGGTGGATTTTTTGCACGCATGCGGACGAGTTTTACTCTGGTGAACCTCACGCTCAGTGCAGGGGTGGCTCTGCTGATCAGTCAGAAGCTGGAGGAACCTCAGTACAAATTCATTCTGGCCGTTACCATACTGGGTTCCCTAAATTCTATCTTCTGGGCGCGCCGAATCCCCGAGCCTCCAAGACGCGGCGAAAATGGTCATAGCGGAGGCGACCACTCGGTGAAGGGATTATTGAAATTGCTGAAATCCTCTCCCCTATTTCGTATTCCCCTCCTGGTAACTCTGGCCATTTCGCTGGCCCAGCTACCCATAGGCATTATTTATTTCCGCGAAGCCCTGCACGTACCAGCCAATGTCATGGGCGCCCAAATTTTTTGTATGACGCTCGGTCAAGTGCTATCCCTATTGATGTGGGGCAAGATCTCGGATAGCCTTGGTTTTCGTCCCATGTTGGCGGGTCTTTTGTGGTTAACAACGGGTTTATCTTTCCTCATCTGGTTTATCCCGGTCTTTCCCATGGAGGCACGGACAACCGGAGACTTGATTACCAATTACATGCCTGGATTAATTTCACTGATGTTGTTTGGATTTGGAAACGGGGTCCTTATGGCTGGCCTGGGAATCGCAACCACCGCGGTAAATCACTACCACGTAAACGCCAAGAACAGCCTGGCAGCCTTGAACCTGTTTGCTCTCATCCAACTGCTCTTCCAGGCCGTAGTAATGCTCATCCTTGGGGTGCTGCTTCAGTACGTGGTCATTCCGAATGCAGCGGAGGTAAACTTCGACGGCTGGCTCACCTTTGACTGGTTTAAAGCCTTTAGGGGAGGGCTGGTGCCGTTGGTCATGTTATTGGCCATCCCTGCTGCGTTAAAACTGCCCAATCTCAAACCCTGGATCGGAGTGGCCGACTTTTTTGCGGTTTTCCGCTTCAATCCGTTTCGCAGCATGCTGGGTGGGCGCCGCATCTACGACGAAGACGAATCCCAACGTATCCAGTTTGCCCGCTCATTGGGAGAAACAAACAATCCGCTCAATCTTTCCATCCTGGGTGACTTGCTCAAAGATCCATCCTTCGAGGTAAAGGTGGAAACCATTCGTAGCCTTTCCCGAACAGGTTCGGATTTTGCCGGAGAGGAACTATTGAAACTTTTGCAGGATCCTGAATGGAGGGGCCTCTGGAACCAGGCAGCCTGGGGTCTAGGAGAACTTCGATATCAAAAATCGGTAGATCTGCTCATTGAACGGATGGAGCCAGCCAGTCCTCCTCGTGCTCGGGGAATGGCTGCTCGAGCGCTTGGGAAAATAAAGAACGAAAAAGCTATTCGTCCGCTCCTGAAAACACTCGAAAGCGAGCAGAACTACCCACACATTATATCGGCCTGCAGCTGGGCCTTGCTACAGTTTGAGAATCCAGATTTCACCGAGGCAGCTTATCTGAGTATCATTAAATTGCGTGACCGGGAAGAGCGCTACGAATTACTCAGTATTCTATCTCGCATGATGGGCATATCCGATCGATGGATACTGGTGTCCGATAGCCGTACTTCCGCCGGGAAATGTCTGCAAGCTTACATCGATACGTTTTCTGACAGGTGGCAACGGGAGCGCGCGGCCATCATCCGGGCGTTTCAAAATCGCAACAAAAATGGTATTTCCAGAGCCCTGGACCAAGCGATCCAAGAGGCTCCGGCGGACAGGTACAAGCCGCAGCGCACGCTCTCCAAAGCCCTCGAACAGACAGACAACTGGACCCCGGTTACTGTGCTGGCAGCGGCGTGGTTGTTACTGAGATAGCCGGCGTTCCTCAACAGATGAGTGCAAAGAAATAGTTGAACTCAGAAAAATAGTGGATGATCTCTCATTCCAAAATGCGGTCCATGAAAATTCGATTGCACCCATCCTTCAGCCTTCGCTGGCAGCTACGGCTCGACTCGGCAGACCGACATGCCGAGTGTTCCTCCTTCTTGCTTCAGTTACGCACAACAGTGCACGCCCTCGCATCTCAGTCATCAAGCTCGACATCTCAAATCCGTGAGAAACGCTGGCTCGGCGATCGAGCCCTACCTAAATTAGTCACAGGGTCGCGATTAAAATTGCTCCTACAAAAACTAGAAATCAGCTACGTGGTAAGGAAGTTTCGACCATTGAACCCTACCCTTTTCCGGCAAACTCCGGAGGTAGTTCTTCGCCTTCGTGGAACCAGATCCGGCCTTTTACGCTAACGGTTTCGCCTTTTTTGCAAGGATTTAAAATCGGGTCAAAGTGCACGCAGGGACAGTTATCATTACCCCAAGTTCTGCGGAGTTGATCCCATTGGGTCAGGATCCAACGATCTTTATTTTTCGAATGGACGGCGGCGACGGTATCAGTGAGCACCTTGTTATCCTTGGTTTGGAGATCGAATTCTTTGGCTCCTTTGAGCATAACACAAACCTGTCCGTTTATAAACTCCATATCAACGTCGGACCCGTTGTGAACGACCAACTCCATTTCAACAGAATCACGTAGTGGAGTTACGGATACTCCGATATTCATACCGTTTGGAAGATTCCAGGAATTTTCATAAACGCCGTTGTCAGTGACGGACCAATCAGAATTCTCAATGCTAACCTTCTTATTATCCCAAATAGTCGGCACATGAGTATGGCCAAGGAAGGTAACGCCCAGTTGGCAAAAGAGAGCTTCCGGCAAATCGAGAATGGCATATTGCGATTTGTCCCAGGGAAGAAATATACTGAGCTTGGTTCCTCGCATGGGATTAATCATACCTTCAAGAAATCCGATACGCGGATGTCGGCCACCCGGATAAGGGAGGATGGTCAGCACTTCGTCTTTTGGTTTAATAGGCTTAGTAAAACCCTCCGCCATCTTCTTAATCTCATCAACGGAATACCCGGTAACTTGAGAAACTTCCTCCCAGCTAAAGTCATGAAAGCGACGCATATTATCCACCCAATACTCGAGGTTCTCGCGAGTCGCTTCCTGCTCGGGCGTCAATGTATTGATAGCCTTTTTTTCGGACCAACGATATCCGGTCAATGGATCGGCAGGAGGCTCGTAGTTGTCTGGCAGGTACGAGGCTACATCCTTCATTGAGATAACTTTATAATCTCCCTCTTTCAAATACTGCATGAACTGCTTAAATTTCTCGGGATCGCTATGCACCCAGGGATGGGCAATATCCGGAACGCCGTGAAATTGCAGAACCACAAACTTTCCTGCCTCAGCCTTATCCACTACACTTTTAAAATAATTCAGATCCCAATCCGGGTAGGCATCGGCCGTGGTTGGTACCAGTAGTGGATGATGTACTTCGGGATCATAAAGCGGCCCCATCGCTTTCTTACCGTAATCGATTTCTGGTTGCATGCCGCGCCGCGCAAACTGATAGCCTCCATTCTCGAGAATCTCAAAAGCTTCCGGACCAAATTTATTGCCTGGGTATGCAAAGGTGACCGGGTCTGGCACATCCTGCTTTTTCAACATAAAGTTTATTAACCCAAGTTCTCCGGCGAGCCTGTTTCCGTTTTCGGGATCCCCCATGTCGCGATGCGTCCACGAGTGATTTCCAATTTCGAAACCCAGCTCGTGGATTTCCTTAATATCCCCCCAGGACATGAAGTTTTCGGTGTCTTCCATCCAGTTGTAGGTCACAAAAAATGTGGCACCAAATCCTAATTCCTTCAGGTAGGGTGCCACAAAGGTTCGATGCGATTTAACTGCATCATCAAAAGTGAGCACGACCACCTTTTGTTTATCAGCACCCGCCAAAAAAACAGGGATCATCAAAAATGCAACTAAACTTAACCGCCAAAGGGATATAAGACGTTTCATTCCTGATTTCTCTATCGAAGCTTGAAACAGCCCGCAAGTCATTCTCCTAACCCAGCGAAGCCGGAACCAAAAGGAATAATATTTTAGCGGATGAAACACTTGGGATCGAGTGGTATCGCTTACGCAGCAGATTGCGCTCGAAAAACAATCGGCAGCAAGCTACCTCCTACGGCTTACAGCTTGGATGCTTTCATTTGTAGGAGTGAGCTGGCTCGCGATCACCTATCAGAGAACCCAAAAAAAACACTCGCATCTCGCTCCCAACCCAATGCGACGCGCTGCATAAAAACCTCGCAAACGTGATTGTTTTTGAAAAGTAAGTTACTAGTAGACAACGCGGTCCCGAGTAAACTAGAAGGAGACTCACCTAGAACAATTCACTCACACTTAAGTAAAACGCACGTTTCTTTTTACCGGCTTCAACAACTGAAAGTTTTCCGGCCTCGTACTTGACTGAAGAAACGCCCGCAAAGTCCTTCGGAATCTCCAAGAGGAAATTGGCATACTGGAAAGTCTGCGTTTCCGATGCATCGATATAGCGGTATAGAGCACGGTCAAAGATCTTACCTTTGGCAACCAGACTATGTCCCGGCACATGCAGTCCGGTGGTACCAAATTCCAATCCACGAGCATATGGTTTTCCCTCTTTCACATGGCGCCATATGTTTAACCATGGAAACTCAGAAGCTTTCCATATGTAACCTATCAATAGTCCACTGTTTGGACTGGAAGCAGTCACCCATCCGTATTCATCTTCCAATACATAGGAAACCACCCCCGGCTGGTGGTCATCCCGGAGATACCGGATATCCACTTCGGCTCCGTCTATCCTGATTGCACGAGGCCATTGCACTTCTGGGATTTCCGGATTTGGCATGGAACGATCCTGCATAAATCCACGGGTTCCATTGGCGTCCACGATCGTATCTTCATCGAGGAAGGGACCTCCAACCGTTGGATGCTGAACCAGGTTATAGATACGACCAAATGGATTATGATTCTTTACAGACTCTGTTACCGAGACCACCGAAGCGTTTTCTTGCAATCGGATAGTTCGCTCAACACTCAGACCAGCCAAAGGAAGCCGCGCGGACAAAATTGCTTCGATCACACCACCCTGAGATACAGGTTCCTGAGAAACCTCCCACCAGACCTGACTGGCCTCACCGTGGTTGGTCAAACCATTGGCCTTTTCTGCATCGGATGCTGACCCCCAACGATCGAGACAAATAAAATGGCCCATGGAACGAGGCGTCATCGGTGGGTCCTCATTTGTGACCGATCGGAAGGCCCAGGAATCCCATTGCAGAGGGTTGAGTCCATTTCCATTCAAATGGAAGTCCGCAATGGATCCACCTCCCAAATCGACCACCAATTCGGCAACTTTGCTTTTTACTACCAGGACTGGTCGTGGTTCAGCTGCGTGGAAAATAAATGGGAGGAATAGGGAGAACAGAAAAACAGGAATTCTCATGATGAACCAGATTGATAGAGTTCCTAAATCAATATTCTAACGGAATTCTAGTTTTCTACCTACTTGGATTTTAAGCGAGCGGCTCTCCATGGTCTTCTATGAGCACGAGCCCACATAAACAGAGCTTTTTCGTAACCAATATCTTCGCCTGATTTTTCCGACTCAATCCACTTCAGTTTATTGATTTCCTGCTTCTCCCTGCAGAATTCACGATAAACAGAGGACCGCCGAAGAATCATTGCAGATTCCTTTTCAACTGCGGATCGACCTAGAAATGTTCGCTGGTTAACCATGATAAAACCTCATAAATAGACGGCGCTGGATACCTAGTTATACGCTGATATACACGGATTAGATCAAAGAAGTTCAGTGTTTATGCACTTTTTTCTCTTAAATGCACGCACTAAATCATTGAATCACTTAAACTTACAAATCTACCGTTGTGACTTAATGATCATTTCTAACCCGAATTTCTCACCAAATGTGTACAATCAAGGAGCTTGAGACGACACATCTACAAGCATAGCGCAGAATAACAATTAGAGTTAAGAAGATGATAGTAAGCGTTTTGTGAGTTTCTTCGGATGTACACACTGTCGATATCCGTTTTGCACACATTTTCGGGCTAGATCCGAATCAAAACGGCAAACACCATTTACATTCGGGCACGGGTGCTAACGTATTTACCCTTAGCTTCAGTGAGTTGCTCCTGTCCGCTGCCATCCGTGCGCATGCGCCAGATCTCCCAATTGCCTGAGCGGTCGGATTCAAACACAATCCACTTTCCGTCTCGTGAAAACCAGGGATGCCCATCGTTGCCACCCGTTTTAGTGAGATTACGGGGTTTGGAGCCATCAATCTTGGCTAGATAGATCTCGTCGTCTGTTCCATTTGCGTCAGTTTGCCAGGACAGCCACTTGCCATCGGGCGAGATAGCCGGGCGACGGTGCATAACGCGGTCATCAGTGAGCATAGTAGCTTGGGTGATCGCACCCTTCGTACCGATATGGATAAGTGAGACTTCTCGCGGGGACACAGATGGATTCCTCTCGTGCATGGCGATGATGCCGTTCTTGGTCCGCACACCATTGGTAGCGCGGAAAGGGATTTCTCGGGCCTTGTCTCCCAAGTCAATCCACTGAGCAACGCGTTCGCCGTAATCTTCGTGGTAAGCGATCAGATCATCAATCGGCGAGACAGTCGCGTGATGCAATGCCCGATCCACCTTCTCAGCAATAATTTCACGCTCAAGGGTGTAAATATTTACCTTAACCAGGCGTGCTCCGGAATCGACTATGTACCCGTTTGCACGAAACTCTCCATAAAGGACATGCTCCTGGTCTGCATAAAGCGAGGCATGCTCGTCATAGGTAGTTCCAAATGTGATTTGGCGCTGATGCGAGCCATCGGCTTCCATGATCCAGACCTTTCCGTAGATAACACGCTTTCCCGTCCTGTCGATTTCACTGCGCTGAAAAACCACTGGGTCTTTCAGCTGAGGAAAATCAGCGGCAAGTATTAGCGCGGGAGTTAGGAAAAGTAAGGAGATGAGTATATGCAGGAGTTTCATAGTTATTAAAATAGGAGGTAACGTTATGGAGCTATTTGACGGAACACGCGCAGAAGATTGCCTCCAAGAAATTTGCGGATGCGTTCCTCGGACCAGCCGCGACGCAACATGCCTTCTGTCAAAAGAGGCAAATCGGAAATGTCGGTCATACCTAGTGGCGGAGTTGGGAAGCCAGCAAAATCGGTTCCCAGTATGACGTGGTCCTCTCCTGCGATCTCAATAGCACGCTCAACGACTTTCAGCCAGTCGTCTATACTCATATGCACCTCAGGCGGCGGAATCGGACCCACCCAGGGAAAGCTGTCACTGAGCATATCGTCGATATCGTAAATCGAAAGACCTTCAACTTCATCTTCAACCGAAGTTGTATCCCAGAAAGCGCGTCCCTCCAGTTGGGTCTTCCAGTCGAAATAAGCCTTACTGTGAAAAGACTGACCGATATGGATGCCGATGAGTCCTCCTTTTGCTGAGAGCTTGCGAAGGAGATGTTCCGGCATCACACGCGGAATGTCATTAAAGCTGCGAAGTCCGTGGTGAGTCGCCACCAAAGGGTCTTCGCTAACCTCGATAGCCTGCTCAATCGTTTCATCCGAAGAGTGCGAAATGTTAATGACCATGCCGAGACGATTCATTTCGCGAATAAAGGCACGGCCATGATCGTTGAGCCCACCAAACTTTTGATCGGCACAACAGGAGTCGGCGTACTCGTTTGGCCAATTATGAGCGGGCAGTTGCAGAACCCGCAGACCGAGGCGGTGAAACATGCGCAATACGCCGAGGTCCCCGTCGAGGTCAATAGAGCCTTCAAGATCGAGAATAGCTGCCACCTTGCCAACCCCTGTGATGCGGTCCACGTCCGAGGCTGATAAGGCCAATTCGATACGGTCTGAATTAGCTTCGATATCCCTCAAAGCATGGTCCATCAGGCGTAAGGCTTGTTTGGTTTCAAAACGGGCCGGATAATAATTTTCTGTAGTGCTCAAAGTGAAAAAGAGCGCATCGAGGCCGCCATCTATCATGCGTGGCAAGTCCACCTGACCATCAGGATAACGGTCACCGATGGATCCGCCCTCGTGGAATTGGCGATTGATGATATGCACGTGCGCATCCATAACCAGGGCATTGTCGTGAAGCGCTCGAGCGCGCTCGGAGACCTGCGCCCCAAGCGGGATACCATTAGTCGTGAGAACAGCCGCGATATTAAGGACTGATAAAATTAGCTTCATGGATTAATTTCGCGAAAGACGCGAAGAAGGTTACCCCCCATAAATTTGCGAATGCGTTCCTCGGACCAACCGCGGCGCAGCATACCATCCGTCAAGAGTGGCAAATCAGAAATGTCGTTCACTCCATCAGGAGGAGCCGGGCTTCCGTCGAAATCCGTACCCAAGATGATGTGGTCTTCTCCAGCTATTTCGATGGCCCGTTCAACCACTTCAAGCCAGTCGTCAACACTCATGAGCAGTTCGGGAGGCGGAGTTGGACCCACGGCTGGAAAACGGGATTTTGTCGATTCGTCTATCTCATACATCGTGAGGCCTTCCGCGGAATCCTCAACGTTGCTGGTGTCAAAGAAGGACCGACCAGCTCGTTCGGTCTTCCAATCATAGAATGCGCGCTTGTGAAACGTGTGTCCAATATGTATGCCGAAGAGCCCTCCTTTAGCGGCAAGTTTTCGGAGAAGATGATCCGGCATTAAACGGGGAATATCGTTTAAACTACGAAGTCCATGGTGAGTCGCAATCAGCGGATCCTCGCTTACTTCAAGAGCTTGTTCAATGGTTTCATCCGAGGCATGTGAAATGTTGATTACCATGCCCAGACGGTTCATTTCGCGGATAAACGCGCGCCCATGTTCGTTGAGCCCTCCCCACTTGGGCGGAGCACAACATGAGTCGGCGTATTCGTTTCCCCAATTGTGGGCAGGCAGCTGCAGAACGCGCAATCCGAGACGATGAAACATGCGCAATACACCCAAGTCACCGTCAAGATCGATGGAGCCCTCGAGATCGAGAACAGCCGCAATTTTTCCTGAAGCTGTTATGCGATCCAGGTCAGAGGCTGAAAGCGCAACTTCGATGCGATTGGAATGGGCTTCGATTTCGCTTAACGCCCTGTCTATCACCCGCAAGCCAAGTTTGGTTTCAAATCGGCCCGGGAAATATTTTTCGGTGGTATACACCGTGAAAAAGAGCGCGTCGATCCCGCCTTCTTCCATGCGCGGCAAATCAACGTGGCCGTCGGGGTAGCGGTCACCAATGGATCCGCCTTGGATGAGCTGGCGGTTTATAATGTGAACGTGGGCATCGAAGACCAAGGCATCACCGTGCAGCGCCAGGGCGCGATCGGAAATTTGCGCTCCCAACTGGACGGCGGTGATCGTGAGTAGGGTAGCGATAGCAATCGCTGATAGGGGAGGTTTCATAGTCATCATCGCAACTGAAAGTGGGAGGCTAAATGCGGCTTGGAGCTTGGCAACCATTTAGTAACCGGACGTATTCACAAATAATGACGTGGCGGATGAGGATGATTACAATTGCCCAACAGAGTGTTGTTCTGCTTCGCTGTATGCTCTCAGCTTCTACAACAAGAAAGATGCTAAATTTGTTTTTTCGTTTATTTATTAAGAGCGCGCTGGCCGTGTCTCTGGGAATTGTTTCCGTCACCGCTCTTCCTTCCCATAAATCCATCGAACTTCAAGGGCTGCACGCCTACGCCGATCGCGAAAGTGTGCCGGCTGGGGAAACGATTCGGTTTCATGTCAGTAGCCAGATTCCGTACCGGTTCCGTGTGACGAAGCTGGGAGGGGACGTTGATAACCGTGCCAGCGACGAAACCATTTTTCTAGCTGAGAAAGATTCACCTGCCCAGGTTCAGTCCATTCACCCTGGTTCTTATATTCAGGTGAAAAAGGGTTTACCTGCCGATGAAGCATTGACCGCACTGACGCTCGAATGCTGGGTACGCTCATGGAATCTAACACAGTGGCAAGGAATCCTGACTCAACACGATTTCCCCAACCATTGCGGTTACGGTTTGTTTATTGATGCGGACGGACGGGCAGTTTTTTCCATCGGCAACGGTGGTAAATTTGACGAAAACAGCATGGTTAAGGGTCCAATGCTGAGCTACCGGCAATGGCATCACCTGGTAGGAACCTGGGACGATGCGACAAAGACCGCCGCGATCTGGATGGATGGTAAACAACACGCGATATGGACAGTTCCGCAAAATCTAATGCCCCGCAAAGCCGGACTCGCACAACTCCGTATCGGGGCCTACAGCGAAAACGACGAAATCGGACACTTCTTCGATGGCGATATTGCAATGCCCGCGATATACAAACGTGTTTTATCGGGCGAGGAAATTGGCGAACGTTCCGACGCACTAGGATTAAAATCACCTGACTTAAAAGATGCATCCCTCGCCGCATTCTGGCCTCTTGATGAGGAACGTGGGATTAATGTCGTGGACGCATCCGGACACGGACGAAACGGTGAGGTCGTCAATCTCGGAACCTGGATGGTCGGCGGGCCTTCTTTCGATGGTAAAACGGTTGGCCGTTATGACAGCAGCTACAATCCCAAGGCCGATACCACACGTGGACACGGTCTGCGGCTTGCCTCCGATGATCTCTACGATTGTAACTGGGTGAGTACTGAGACCTTTCGTGATCCGCAGAACGCGAGATCTGGAATATACGCCGCATGGTTCGATTTCGAACTCGACGGTGTACCACATCATTACCCGGTTACTTTCATCGTTAAGAAGCAGAACGATGCTCCCAAAGCTCCATTGGTAGTCATGTGTTCGACCAACACCTGGCGAGCCTACGTC
>JAPUIL010000239.1 GCA_027297085.1 Verrucomicrobiota bacterium
TCAGGTATCACCAGAGGCAAATCCGTCCAGGCCGGTCAGAAGATTGCCACCATGGGACGCTCCGCTTCCTATACCATTCCGCGGAATCGGGCTCATTTGCATTTTGAAGTCTGTCTACGACTGACGGATCGATTTCAAAACTGGTATGATTGGAAGGATTTCGACGACAAAAACGATCACGGTATTTTCAATGGCATGAATCTGGTAGGTATCGATCCCGCCTCTTTCTTCGAAGAAACTCAATGGCGTCACACGGATCGATTGCGTACCGTGCTCTTTACGGAAAAAACAGCTTTCACAATCGTTGTATCCACCAGGCAAGTACCAGATTTTATTCAACGTTACCCGGCACTTGTAAATGGAGTGATTCCAGATCGCGAGTTAGCTGGCTGGCGGATAGAGTATACCTGGTACGGCGTTCCCAAGAAATGGACACCGTTGATTTCTAAGAATGGAAATTTCTCAGAAGGAAAACTGGCCCTCGAAAGCTACGACCGTTCTTTAGTTTTGAGCGACGGTTGCCGCGGCATGCTACGCTTTCGCAATGGCCAACCCACCATCGGCCCCGGCCTGGAATCATCGTTACAGTTGTTGTTTGGATTTAGGTGAAAAGTTCAGTTCCAGACGTCAATTTATATCGACACTTGCCAGGAAACTTCAGAGTGAATGAGGTGATATTGATACCGCGAAGCAGCACCTGTTTAAGATTATTGTTTAATGGGTGGTGAAATGAAGCTACACAACCGATGTCCGTCTCAAACAATCCTTATGCCAGAAAAGCGGAAACCTTTTAAAAGCCCTCCCAAGAGATTTCAGCCCAGAGGGCTTTCCGTTCTCTATGAAGATTTTGATATTCTGGTTGTAGAAAAAGCGAGTGGACTTTTGACAGTGAGCACAGATCGAACCCGGGATAATACAGCCTATTTTTTCCTGACAAATTACGTGCGAAAAGGAGATCCGAAGTCTAAAAAGCGGCTATTCATTGTACATCGTCTAGATAAAGATACTTCCGGTGTGATTGTATTCGCAAAAACTGAGACGGCCAAACGTTTCCTCCAGGATAAATGGGCAGGATTTCAAAAAAAATACTTTGCGGTGGTGCATGGAACCCTAGAGGAGAAAGAGGGAGTTATTACTTCCTACCTGGCGGAGAACCGAGCCTATAACATGTATTCAGTGAAGGATCCCGCAAAAGGTAAACTTGCGAAGACCGGGTATAAGGTTTTGAAGGAATCTAAGAAATATAGCCTGCTTGAAATCGACCTGCTCACGGGTAGAAAAAACCAGATCCGGGTCCATTTTTCAGAAAAGGGTAATCATGTGCTCGGTGACAAATTGTATGGGCTGAAGGAAATGGGTATCAAGCGACTTTCCCTTCATGCAGCTTCGTTGACGATAACGCACCCCTATACAAAGGAAAAGATGACCTTCGATACAAAGCTGCCTGCGTATTTTAGATCGCTCATGCAGTAGTTTTATACCTTCCGGATAAGTTGAATACTAGGGAGTGTCTGGAAATTCACTCAGGTCGAGAATGAGCGATCATTCGACCCAAAATCCAGCGCTGCAAACTCGATGAATCTCGATTCACCTCGTTCTTGAACTAAATTTTGATCTCCAAATCTCATCTCATTTTCTCGTTCCGGAATTCCCAGACACTCCCTAGAATGATAGCCGCGAAAGAGCCCAGAGAACATAAGAATGAGTAGGTTCTGATAATCGGTGTCGAAGAGCAGGGGGGCTTGGCGAGGGCGCTCTGGATATTTTCTAATATTTCGGGTAAGGCCAAGATCGGCAGCAAGCTACCTCCTGCAAATGAAAGGCTCGAATGATATCGAACGAGGATTGCGATTCCTATTCCTCAAGAGACCTCGGAGCGCCTTTGGCACGAGAAGCCAGGTAGAGGAGGTAAACCATGACGATAGAAATCAGGATCGTGGCTGAGCTGATCGCACCGGTTATTTTGGCGCCGTAGATAGCTAGCAGATAAAACTCCATGAATGGGGCGGTTACTCCGCGAATGCCTGTCATAAATGTGTGGACGCTCATGTAAGCAGCAGTTCGTTCCCGAGTGGCGAATTTGGTGACCCAGAGGCTCCAGGATAATTTACCACCTCCCGCTGCAATGCCCTCTAAGGCAGCTGCAAATCCCAGTACCCAGAAATTTTTGGTGGAGAAGAAAACAAAAATGGAAACCATCTGAATCGCGTTCACGATCATTCTCAGGATCATAAAATCCAGAGAGTCGAAAAGTCTTCCCCAGAATTTGCCTGAAACAAATCGACAGATCGCCGGAAGTCCCATGGTAAGCCAGGTGACCATACTGATGCTGGACTCAATTCCGTACTCGGGTTTGAGAAGGTATTCGAATTGCAGAGGCATTACCATCAGGATTCCCAATCCGAAAAACATCCAACTCAGCAGCATGATTCCGAATTTCCAATCCGTAAACGCGTAGCTAAGATTCCGAAGCGGATTTTGCGCAGATTGTTTCTGAACCGGAGATGAAGGCATTCGCCGTACCGAGATTCCACTTACGATACTGGCCAGGCTAAGGCTTCCCAGTACGAGTGTATAGTTGCCGATATCCAAATCCAGTAGTTTCCCAAATAGGTAGCTGAAACACAGTGTGGTAGTAACCGAAAACATGAAGCTGCTTGAAAGGTAGGCGCCTCGTTTGTTTGGGGGATAATTTTCGGCGTAAATGTGGGCCATCATGGGAAAAGACTGACTGCCGATAATTGCCGAAAGGCCCAGTAGAATCAGGTAAGCGTTCAGGCTCTGCGAAAACGCTGCCGCGGCCAAACCAACTCCTGATGCCAGCAACAGGTCACTGGCTGCACGATTGGCTGGACGGTTTAACCAGGTAAGAAGCCCGAGGGAGAGGGGAGTAAGCATGAGGCCCATTGGGTTGGCTGCGGCAATCAGGCTTTTGACATCATTGGGTGCGTCGAAAACTTCTATGGCAATAACAAGGGTCAACCCCATCTATCCTGTTTCCAGGACCCCTTGTGCGGCACCTCTAAAACGATCCCAGAAATAGGTCTGTTTAACAATGTCTGCGGAGGATGCCATGCGCGTACGGTAAGTTAGCCACATGGTTTTGCATGGCTACAACAAAGGTGAAGATTGGAATTAATATTCCAGCGAAATAATCAAACTCCAGACCCTCAGCTCCAGTCGAGCATCCGTTTGATTGGGACGAAGGCTTTCTGGCGAATGGATTCGTCCATTTCAATTGCCGGGGAAAGATTCCTCAGTGCGTCGCGCACTTTTTCGATGGTATTCATCTTCATGAATCGGCAGTCGTTGCAGGCGCAAGTATCGGTGGGTCCCGCGATGAATCGCTTACCGGAAATCTCGCGCCGCATGCGGTTGAGCATACCGGTTTCAGTGACGACAATGATGTCCTCGGACGGATGATCCCGGCAAAAGGCCAGCATATTTTCTGTGCTGCACACCTCATCCGCCATGTCCCGGACGGTTTCTACACACTCCGGGTGCGCTACGATGGGGGCGCCAGGAAACTGGCTTTTCAGTTTCTCAAGAGATTGAACGGTGAAGAGTACGTGTGCGTAACAACTGCCCGGCCAGAGCTTCATCTTGCGTCCGGTTTGTTTGGCAACCCATTGGCCCAGGTTCTGATCGGGGACAAAGAGGATGTCTTTATCCTCCGGAACTTTTTCTACGATTTTGGCGGCATTTCCGCTGGTGCATATCACATCGCTCAAAGCTTTTACCCCAGCCGAGCAATTGATGTAGGCCACCACATAGGTGTCCGGATTGGCTTCCTTGTAGGCGGCCAGTTTTTCTGCCGGACAGGAATCAGAAAGTGAACATCCGGCTTCGAGGTCGGGCAAAATCACTGTTTTGTCCGGATTCACAATTTTGGCAGTTTCAGCCATGAAGTGGACTCCACAGAATAGAATTACATCCGCGTCTGCCTTGGCGGCACGGTAAGATAAACCCAGCGAATCACCCACGTAATCAGCGATACGCTGAATGGCGTCTACCTGGTAGTTGTGGGCGAGGATGACGGAGTTTCGCTCCTTTTTAAGTTCCAGGATTTCCTCTTGGATAGCGGTCAGAGGCTCTTCGTGGAAATCTTTGGAAGAGATGACCAAGGGTTCGTAATCAAGCACGGTCGGCATGGTGTTTTAGGCAGCTAAAATAAAAAGAGTAGTAGTTTAAGCTGTTTAAGTAATTTCTGCAATACGCATTTAAAGAATCGAAATGAAATCTCAACGCTCAGGAAGCCCCTCCCCGTGGCAAGACCACGGGGAGGGGCTTCCTGTCCTACCCTTCGGCCAGGACCTCATTTCGATTGATCGATTGTGAATATAGGTACCCTGCGGCAGAGACCGCAGGGAAAGTCCACCTGATTCTTCTTAGAACCCATCTCATAAATACAATTCGTGCTGCCAGGAGCATTATTTTTTTGAGATGGGTTCTAGCTAAATTACTGGCGGATTCAATTCATGGACTTCATCCGCTGAACCAAACGTTGGAATGCCGGATGGTTTCTCAGGTTTTCCAGATCTGGATCCTCCATCATCCACTGCAGGTCCCGGTAGCCGAGCTTCACGGCTTGGACCAGGGCGTCGAGGGACTCTTTGAAACGGCGTTTCAAGGCAAGGCTACAGGCGAGGTTGTAATGGACAACCGGGTTGTCAGGGCGGAGACGGACCAGTCTGCGATCCATTTTAAGTCCCTCTTCTATACGGCCGGCGTTTGT
>JAPUIL010000024.1 GCA_027297085.1 Verrucomicrobiota bacterium
GTTGCGATCAAGCACAAAAATCCAACCCATCTTGGTCATCTGAACGACAACGTCCTTCTCGTATCCGTTTTGAATGATAGTCGCCAGGATGGGCGAAGGCGGATTATCCATATCCCAGAGGTCGTGATGCACGGTTTGATAGTGCCAAACCCGTTCCCCGGAGCGGGCATCCAGAGCCAAAACACAATTGCCGAACAGATTTTGCCCCTTTCGGTTTGCTCCATAAAAATCGTAAGTCGGCGATCCGGTGCCTGCAAAGACCCAGCCTCGCTTTTCGTCAACGGTCAGACCACCCCAGGGATTAGCGCCACCATAACTTTCACCTTCAATAAATTCCCAGGTGTCGAAGCCGAACTCCCCTTCTTGAGGAATGGTGTGAAAAATCCAACGAAACTCACCCGTGCGGGCATCCCAGGCGCGAATGTGACCGGGAGAGGAACCGAATGTCTCTCCCGTTCTCATTCCCAGGATAAAATAATCTTCAAATACCACACCGGGTGAAGTGGCAGATACAGACACCACTGAGTCGCCGGCATCAAGATTCTCGGATAAATCAATAACTCCGTCGTTCCCAAACTCGCTGATTAACTGTCCTGTTTTGGCATGAATAGCGTAGAGCGACATTTCCATAGTAAAAAACAAACGGCCTTCACCGTCTTCTTCCCAGAAGGTGAGGCCCCGGCTGACGATGGAATACCCGCTATCAATTTGATCCTGAGTTCTGGCATCAAACGCCCAGATTTCCCGACCCGTCTCTGCATCCAATGCCAGCACACGTCCGCCCGGAGATACAATATAAAGAAACCCATCGATCATCAATGGGTTCGTTTGAAACACCGAACTATCCGAATGATCTCCGGTGTTAATCTGCCAAACCGGTTCCAGTAGGTGAACATTGGATACATTGATCTGATCCAGTTCTGAATATTGGTTCGACTTTTGATCACCCCGATATATACCCCAGTCGCGATAATTATTCAGGCGACTCTCCTTCATCTGATTTTCAATTTTCCAACAGCCAAACGCGACGACAGCGAGTACAAGGCAAAGAATAAGATGTCTCATAGAAAAGTTTGAGAAATTAAAGCAGACAAGATTTCAGCTATAGTTTCTCAAGGAAAGCAACCAGAAGCTAAACTAAAAGTCACGCACAGATCCATCGATCGCCTTTAGATAAGGCTGCATGGGGACTTTGCCAAAAGGAATCCTGGCGGCCGCAGCTTCATCAAAGCTGATCCCCAAGCCATTACCTTCCAGCGGAAGCGCATAGCCATCCTTTACGGTTGGAAACGGTTTTACCACTTTTGGATCTTGTGGACCATTTACCCATCCCGCTTCCATCATGGTGACATTCGGTATAGCCAGAGCTGCATGGAGGGTAGCGGCCGAGCCGAGAGGACCAGCGTTATTGTGTGGAACCAGATTGATATAATAGACCTCGGCCATAGCCGCGATTTTCTTCATCTCGCTGATACCGCCACAATGATTTACATCCGGACGCAGGTAATTCACCCACTGATTTTCAATCGTCTCCCGGCAATCCCACTTATCGTGATAACGTTCACCAATTGCCAGAGGCTGGTCGGTATGCTCCCGCAACCATTTCAGAGCCTTCGGATTCTCGTGGCGGATGGGATCTTCGATAAAAAACGGCCGGAAGGGTTTGGCCAACTCGAACAGTTTAATTGCCCACTCAGGATCATAACGGCCATGAACTTCGAGAATCAAATCCACATCTTCGCCTACCGCCTCACGAATGGCTTCCAAGTACTCGATTTGCTGATACACGGCCGTTTTATGGTCATGAAAATCATTGGCATCATGGCTATGAAAAGCACGAAAACGAATGCAGGTAATTCCCCGCGACGCTCGTTCCCTGGCATTGTTGGCAGCCTCCTCCGCAGTCATTCCGGACACATGCCCATACACTCTCACAGAGGTACGCGCCAAACCTCCGAGCAACTGGTAAACCGGCATGCCGGCAATTTTGCCTTTAATATCCCAGAGCGCCTGGTCGATACCGGCAATGGCGGAACCTGTTGAAGGTCCACCCCGTTGGAATCGTCTGCGAAAACAACTTTGCCAAAGGTATTCAATGCGTTGGGGATCTTCCCCAATCACATAGGGCGCCAGATCTTTGAGCATCCCTTCCACGCTGTAAGGAAGAAAATGATTGGTCGCATCGCCATACCCCACGATTCCGGCATCGGTCTCAATACGCACGTAAACATCCCGTCCGGTCATGATCGTATCGAGCTTGGTAATCTTGATCTTGGGAATTTTGCGATGGGAAAGATCGACCGGGATCCTGGAAGTTTTGTTTTGCGCCAACGCCGGCGACGCACCCATTGCTAACAAGGCTCCACTTCCAGCAACAGTTTTTATTAATTTTCTTCGATTCATAGGGGTATGAGTTGAGGTTTCAGAATGCTTGATATCCGATACGGACCAATTGACATCTATTTGTTCGCAAATTCAAAAGCGGTGCCACCGAGGATATCAACGCTTGTTATGGTGGGACACCAGTATTTTTCAATGTGCTCGGCCACGAGGTCATTGCCTGCAAAATGGCTGACATAGGGTGACATGCGGGGATTATACATCGTGTCCGTCAAATCCCGCATCAGAAAAACGTTCTGGTCCTGGTAAACCATCTGGCGAATGGAAAACGGCCGGCCCAGAACGCACATGTTCGTGTGTACCCCCATGACAATGACATTGATGATGCCGCGTTCTTTCATCACGTTGTAAGCTTCGGCCGTATCAGTGATCACATCGCCTTCGTGAATTTCGATGGTGTCGATCTGCTTGGTCCAGGCTTTGTAATTTTCACATTGTGGTTCGCAATCGCAGCCACCATCAGAATCGTCAATGGGCAGAGGCGCTTCCCGATCTGGATCGAGACTACACCATTTCTGAAGAGAAACCTTGGCTTCCGCAATCGGCGCGGACATAGCGAGTTTTCTGCCCGAAGTATCCTTATAAAAGTCCATGGTGCTACTGGGACAGTGAATGATCAAAACTCCCTGTTCTCGCGCCTTTGAAATAACCGCGTTCATTCGCGGGGCCATTTCGC
>JAPUIL010000240.1 GCA_027297085.1 Verrucomicrobiota bacterium
CCACCTACTGGTTTAAAGAAATACGAGGTCCCATCCTCGACTGGTTTGAGGATACCTACTAACTCTACTTTGTTAACATTGTTTTCTTGTTATAGTAGCTCAGGCATCTTGCCTGAGTCTCGAGTTTGGTCTTTTAAAATCATGCGGTAGCTGCAAACAGTGAGCTGCAGATGTCTGGTTTGTAATTAATCAACTTCGTGTTGTCATGAACTTTATTCTTGAAGTCGGTTAAAATCTCGGGGCGTATGGCTTTGGCCCATAATTCTCTGCGCAATTCGTTGATGAGGTCCTGGGTAGAGGGTCTTTGTTTTTTGGATGGTTTCCTCCATTTTGGCTCGGGAATGGCGGTGGGCTTTCCGCCTTTTCCATAAGCTTTGATAGCGGCAAGGTGTAGCATGGAAAAAGCGGCGACCGCGATTGCGAGGATGTGTTGTACGGAGTTTTCGTTTCTTACTTGGGCCTGCCCCACACCGAGGATTGTTTTTTCGTCGCGGTGGTTGACCTCGATGTCCCAACGCCAGATGTATTGTTGAAGGAGCTCTTCAAGAGTGAGGTCGGGATCTGTGCAGATCAGGTAAGCGGGTTGGGTGTAGAGTCTACGCGCGCCCTTGCGCAAGCGGTAACCGACCGGACGGATCACGATCAGGCGGAGGTCCTTCTCTCCGGCAACCCGCCAGCGGATGGGGGCCAGTGTTTTGACTTCGAACTCGCGCCACTTGCCGCTGGCACGTGCCTGAACCTTGACCCAGGGGATATCCGGATCCTGACGGATTTGCTCCGGCGTGGGTAGATCCTCACCGTAAATCCTTTTGCGCCCGCGCAGCGCTTGTGCCTGCGGCTTGGCACTGAGTTTGGCGTCTTTGCGGATACGACCGATCAGGGTCGTGTTTTCCGGCAGATTGCGCAGCAGCTTTCTGTTGGTGTAACTGCCGTCAACAACGACATGCAACTCGGGTGCGATTCCGCCGTTTTGCTCGGCCCGTTCCTGCTGGAGTTGCCGCAGGGTCGCGGCGGCCAGGGCGTTAAGGTTACGCTGCTTCATCTGCTCTTTATAAAACTCGACCTGCTCGAGGGGAGCGGTTTTGCGCGGCTTGCGCGGAGTCGAGGCGTCCTGAAAGGCGATCGGGATCATCCGCACTTCATTGGTTTCATCGACTACAGCCGCGCTGAACTGAAGTCTGCGCTGTGCCCAGACCAGATTCAAGTTAAAGGGCGGGCCGAGAGGATCCTTGCGGTAGGCCGTAGCGGGGATGGTTTTGCCTGTCTTGCGCAGGATCGTATCATCCAGGGCAATACAAAGCGGACGAGTTGCGGGGCTGAGCGCTTCGACTTCTTTTCTGACTTGGCGAAAGATCACCTCCTCCTTCACCCGGTCCTTGGCATAAAGGGAGTAATCCGCCGTCCAGTCCCGGAACTGTTTGCCAAAGACTGTAATGAGCGAAGAGACCGTATGGCGTCCCGGGCAAACCAGATGGGCCAGCAGGTGCTCGCGCAGCCGGCGCGTGCACGAGCCGGTGGAGGAGACATCTTCTTTGCACTGCCTCCAAAGTGCTTCCCACTGGTTCAAGAGCGGTGTGCCGTTTTTTTTTCGATGGTGAGCGGCGAAGGTGGCACCACTGTACGATGGGCGATGATGTTGGCTTTGTCTTCGATGATCCACTCGATGGTCTCTCCTTTTTGGAACTCCATCGCTTCGGCCAAGGCGGTGGGGAAATTAATATAATATTGATCGGCACCCTTCTTACGGGAGATGAGCTGAACTTTGGTTGGATATCCCATGATTGTCTTTGTGGTTGGTGGTTTAGTATCTAGCGTATATACTAGATAATTAATCTCAGAAAACAAGCACAAAAAAAGGGAAAATTAGATCACCGATCTAGAAAGAACCAATCTCGAGTCCCCGTTGCTTGCAACGTGGTTGCTGACGGATGGGAAAGTTTGAATGATGCGTTTACTCGAGACATCGCTGCAAGATGCGAGGAGCCTCCCAGTGCTTCTGAGGTCGAGACTATAGGGAACTATGGTCTGCTTGGTTAAAATACCCTTCCTGATTCCTGAAATAGTCAGTGACCGGCATTGACTCGCAAAAGCGATCGAGGTTTCAATGCGTGAACAATGGATATTGGAAATTTGGGACCCGGGCTTTATGAAGCTTCCTGGATCGGATTGGTCTTCAATTCGCATTCGGAATGTTTTCAGCTGACCTTTGTCCTCTTTTCCAAGCCGGAATCGTCATCTAAAACAGACAAAGTGACGCGAACGCTGTGTTTGAATGAGAAGTATGATGATTGGGTCTCCGACTTCGCTTCATCAGCCGGGCTGTGTTACAGTAAAAATCAGCCTCTTCAGTGTTTGCCGGGCAGCATCGATATTGATTGCGATGTTTCATTAAAGGCCTTACCCGGTTGTACCAAACGTGCGTGTATCCATCAAATTCATTTGGAGGAGATCACTTATGAAGTTCCCACGTCCAATGCCGTGAGTAAGGTGTCCGAGGAATAACTCTAACCCGCATTTCTCACCAAATGCGGGTTAAACCCCGCGAAACTTAGGCAGACAGCTTTGTTTGCAGAGAAATCGGGTAGGTGACCCGGAAGCAGGTACCTTCTTTTTCGGTTGATTCGAATTTTACGGTTCCTTTCAAGAAATACTCGGTAAGAAACTTAATACTGTAGGTGCCGAGTCCGCGCGTGCTGTGCTTGGTTGAAAAGTAAGGTTTAAATAAGTGAGTTTGAATTTCTTCTTCCATGTAGGCGGGATTGTGAATCCAGAACTCAACGTGGCCCAGGCCTTTACTTTGAGTACAGCCTAAAGTTATAAGGTCTCCGGGTTTTGAAGCCTCAATTGCATTTTTCACAAGGTTGGTTAGCACACGACGCAACAGGACCGGGTCGGTTGAAAAGGTGCAATCTTTGGAGGTGTCGCAGATTCGGAGTTTTACGTCGTAATTTTTTTCTACCGGATAGAAATGAGTGGCCAGTTTTTCGATTTCCTCAAGGGAATGCACATCGGACGGTTGAGCAGACATATTCTTGATATCTAATGCGGCCACTGTTTGTTGCGCCGAAACTTCCAACCCTAGCTCCTTGGATATCATTTTAATATTTTCGGTCCACCGATCGAGTTTCTCGGGATCATTTTCTCCGTTTTTGGTGAATTGTGAAAGCAATTCGGAATTGGCTATGACCTCTGTGACCCGGTTTGCGAGATCGTGCATGAATAGGTTTTGCAGGAGCTCCTTCTGCTTTGATTCTGTGATATCTTGAATTGAAAGGAGCAGTTGAGGCTGTTCGTCGGAAAAGATTTTCTTCAGGGCTACTTTAATAACAAAACGCTGATCCTGAAAGTTGGTAAGCTCACATTCGCCGTGAATTCCGAGGTGCAGATTTACGTTCCGGGGAAGGATGCCTGATCCAAGAAAGCGGCTTAGTAGCTTGCCTTCAATTGAGCCGATTGCTCCCTGCCAGTCGCCGGCCTGGATGATTTCATGAAGGTGATAACCTTCTACTTGGGAAACGGAATTCTTGTTGAGCCAAGCAAGAGCGCGCGTATTTGCCCGAATTACACGACCATCCGGTCCGAGAAGAAAAACAGGGTCAGGTAATCCATTCAGGTAGGGGTCCGGGGTATTCAGAGACAAGGATGCCGCTGGATTCGAGAAGAATTCGATTCCGGTAGCACCACGTGTTAACACAGGTGGTAAGGACATGAGTCAATTAGGATAAGTGTGTGAGACTTGGTAGGTCTCTATGTGTTGGGTGAGATTTTGCGGATCTCAATAGCTGGGTAGGATGATCCTAGTTGATACTATTTCAGACCAATTGTAACTACTTCTTTTAATTTCAAGCTTCACTAGGAGCTTTTTAGTGTTTTCCCCTAAAGGTTACTGCGTATTCGCTCTCTATAATTCTCAGGGAAAACAAATTTTTCTGAGTTTTGTACCTGGTAAACCCCATTGCGCCTTTTAGTTGAGCACCTCAGTTTATCTGGAATTGAAGGTCCCATACTCACTGATTGTAGAAGACTTATGAACGCCTCGAATTTGCTGAATCCTCGCTTGCTTTCTGATTATCGAATGCACATCTTTGCGCGGTTTAATTTTTTGAGTAATGAACGACGGATATTCCATTGGTATTGTAGGTGCAACTGGCGCGGTAGGCCGGGAACTGATACATCTCTTGTACGAACGTGAATTCCCGATCGTGAATTTGAAGTTGCTGGCATCAGCCCGTTCCAAAGGAAAAACCATCACCTACAAGGAACATTCCTGGACGGTCGGGGAAGCAACTCCCGAAGCTTTTGATGGGTTGGACATCGTTTTATTCAGCGCCGGGGCCGGCATCACGAAAGAATTAGGGCCGGAAGCTGCCCGCCGTGGCTGTGTGGTTGTAGATAATAGTTCAGCCTTTCGTATGGAGCCGGATGTGCCCTTGATCATACCTGAAATCAATCCCGAAGCCGGGGCTGAGCACAAGGGTATCATCGCGAATCCGAATTGTTCGACAATCGTGGCCTTAATGGCCATCTATCCGCTTCATCAGTTGTTTGGCCTGAAGCGATTTATCGCATCCACCTATCAGGCTGTGTCTGGAACCGGTGCAGCTGCCATTACTGAATTAGACAACCAGGTAAAGGCGATTATGAACAACGAGCCTGTGGTAGCGGAAGTTTATCCTCACCAGATCGCCTTCAACGTGCTTCCTCACGTGGATGTATTTCTTGAGAATGGCTACACCAGGGAAGAGATGAAAATGCAGAACGAAGGCCGGAAGATAATGGGTCTACCCAATATGAAGGTGAGCTGTACCTGTGTGCGGGTCCCGGTTTATCGTGCGCACTCAGTTTCTATTCAGGCTGAATTTGAAAAACCGGTCGATGTGGCTGCCGCCAAAGCTGCGATTGATTCTTTCCCGGGCAGTGAACTCTGCGACGATGTGGAGAACGACCATTATCCGACGCCGATTGATTATTCGGGCAAGGTGAATTGCGGAGTGGGGCGCATTCGAAAGGACACAGCTCTCGATAATGGACTCTCATTATGGGTCAGTGGTGACCAGCTCTGGAAAGGTGCTGCACTAAACGCAGTACAGATCGCCGAATTGCTTCACGAACGTGGCTGGGTGGGAAGTTCAGTAGCCTGATTTTATAGGAGGAAGCGCACCATTTCCAACGGCCTAATCTTTTGGATTTAGTGCTTGATAACCCACAGAACAGATGGCTTCCTATCCACCCTTTATTGGGGGCGAATAGCTCAGTTTGGTTAGAGCAACTGGTTTACACCCAGTAGGTCGGCGGTTCGAGTCCGTCTTCGCCCACCACCCTGTATTGATCCACATGAAACACACCATATCTGTCCTGGTTGAAAATAAATTCGGCGTGTTAGCCCGAGTGTCTGGCATGTTTAGTGGCCGTGGTTTCAACATTCATTCGCTAAATGTTGCGCCCACGCATGACCGCTCACTATCCCGTATCACGGTGGTGGCAGTTGGAGACGACCAGGTGCTGGATCAAATTATCAAACAACTCAATAAACTCGTTAATGTTATAGGAGTCACTGATTTCAAACGGGGTGAAGCGGTTGAGCGTGAGTTGCTACTGGTAAAGCTTGCCGCCGATTCGGAAAACCGCTCCGAGATTATTCAGATCTGCGAAATTTTCCGCGCCAAGATCATCAATGTGCATAAGGATTCCTTGATCCTTGAAATCACAGGCGATGAAGGCAAAGTTCGCGCATTTCTCGATATGATCGAACAGTATGAAATTCTCGAACTTTCTCGCACCGGGAAGTTGGCTCTGGAACGAGCCAAAAATAGCCTCGCGGCTAAATAACCCTATTTAATACGGAAACGATTAGCCTCTGAAAAATTATGCCTGCGAAAGTATACAAAGATAAAGACGCCAATATTGCAGCGATCAAACGCAAGACCTTAGCTGTTATCGGCTTCGGTTCTCAGGGACATGCTCATGCCCTGAACCTGATGGACAGCGGTCTCAATGTGATCGTTGGACTCTATAAAAAGAGCAAATCCGTTGAAGTAGCCCGGAAGCAAGGCTTCAAGGTATACGAAACGGCCGAAGCGGTGAAGCGGGCTGATGTGATCATGATCGCTGTCCCCGACATGAAGCAGGCATCCGTTTACAAAAATGACATTGCCCCAAACCTTTCGGCAGGTAAGGCCATCCTGTTTACCCACGGTTTTGCCATTCACTTCGGTTTGATCGAAGCACCGGCTGACGTCGATGTGATCATGGTCGCCCCCAAGGGCCCCGGACACACCGTTCGTATCCAGTATCAGGAAGGCAAAGGAGTCCCTGCTCTGATCGCCATCCATAACGACGCATCCAAGAAAGCCAAACGAATCGCCTTGGCCTGGGCCAAAGGTATCGGTGGCACCCGCGCCGGCGTATTGGAAACAACTTTTAAGGAAGAAACTGAAACCGACCTTTTCGGCGAGCAGGCTGTTCTTTGTGGTGGTGCTTCCGCCTTGGTTACCGCCGGTTTTGAAACCCTGGTTGAAGCTGGTTACCAACCCGAAATGGCTTACTTCGAATGTCTGCATGAGTTGAAGCTCATCGTGGACATGATGGTTGAGTCTGGCATCGCCGGTATGCGCTTCTCTATTTCTGAAACAGCCAAGTATGGTGATATTACTCGCGGTCCTCGCATTATCACCGCTCAGACTAAAAAAGCCATGGGCAAAATTTTGAAGGAAATTCAATCCGGAAAATTCGCCAGGGAATGGGTCAAGGAGTACGAAGATGGTCTGCCGAATTATAAAGCGTTGCTTAAAGCCGGTGAAAAACACTCTATCGAAAAGGTGGGAGGACGTCTGCGTGGCCTGATGCCTTGGGTATCCAAGAAGAACATCAAAGGAGTTCAGGCCGCCTATTAGGAATCTTTTTATAGATTTAAGTCTATTACAACTGGCGCGAAGACTTCCCATGGTCTTCGCGCTTTTCTATTAGTGACAGCTTCAAAAAATTTAACTCGAATCAAGCACCGTGTCTGAACAAATCACATTGGCTACCCGTAAGAGCCCTTTGGCCCTGGTCCAGACTCAACTGGTAGAGGAAGCCATCCACAAAACCTTTCCAGGAACGGAGGTTATCCAGTTGCAGATGGTGACCACGGGTGATCAACGGTTGGCCTGGTCCTTGGAAGAAAAAGGAGGGAAAGGGCTTTTTACCAAGGAGCTGGAAGTAGCTTTGTTGGAGGGACGTGCCGGCATGGCTGTTCACTCTGCCAAGGATTTGCCTGCCAAGATGGAACCTGGACTGGCGTTGGCCGGTTTTTTACCGCGGGAAAAGGTCGAGGACGTATTGATAAAACGTGTCGACGTTGAACGTATCCAGACTCTGGCGACAGGAAGCCCTCGTAGGCGTGCGCAAGCAAAACTCTTTTTGCCCGATGTTGAGTTTAGTGACATTCGCGGCAATGTGGAAACGCGCCTAAATAAAATCAAGGAAGGTTATGCCGATGCCACCATCCTCGCCTCCGCTGGGTTGAGACGTTTGGAGATTTCCGAATGGGAAGGACTAGAATTTGAAACGCTGCACCTGAACCAAATGATTCCCGCCGTAGGGCAGGGGGCGATTGCTCTCCAATGCCGGGAAGAAGATGTGGATCGTTTTAAACCCTTAACGGATCCCAAAACAGATCAGGCAGTCCGAATTGAACGCGAATTTCTTACCCAGGTGGACGGCGGTTGTCAGACGGCCTTTGCCGCTCATTTTATGGATTATACTCTGATTGCGTATCATGAAGATGCAGGCCGCTTTACTTTGACATTCAATACGCTGGAAATGGATGAAATTCGTCAGGCGATTAGCAATGTGCTTGGAGGAATCCGGTAATGAGTGTCGGAATGGTATATTTGGTAGGTGCTGGACCGGGAGCTTCCGATCTCGTGACAGTCCGTGGAAAGGAATTGATAGAACGATGTGACGCCCTGGTATACGACTACCTCGTCTACGATGAATTGCTGACCTGGACGAAACGCAGTTGTGAAAAAACCTATGTGGGCAAACGTTCCGGCTATCACTCCAAACCACAGGAAGATATTGAAAAGCTGCTCATCAAACTTGCGAAAGACGGGAAGATGGTTGTTAGGCTCAAAGGAGGAGATCCCTTTGTTTTTGGTCGTGGAGGTGAAGAGGCCGATGCTTTGCTAGATGCGGGTATCACTTTTGAAATTGTTCCGGGAGTAACTGCTTCGGTAGGGACTGCGGCATCCATGGGAATTCCGCTTACACATCGCAATGATAGTTCGGCTGTCGTACTGGTTACAGGCCACGAGGATCCGGAAAAATCGGAGACGGCGGTAAACTGGGATCATTATGCCAAGCTCGATGCGACACTTTGCATATACATGGGCCTGACCAAGCTCGACTATATTTCCAGTGAACTGCTGAAGGCCGGCATGGATCCCGAAACTTCGGTTGCGATTGTGCGTTGGGCTACATTGCCAACTCAAGAAAGCTGTATTGGGAAGTTGGGCACGATATCAAAAACAGTTATTGAGTCAGGTATCAAGCCACCAGCAATGATTATAATAGGAGAGGTTGTAAGAGATGCGCCCAAGCATTCCTGGTTTGAGCAGAAGCCTCTTTTCGGAAAACGTATTGCCATAACCAGAACGCGTCAGCAATCAAGCGAGCTCATGCATCGGCTTCACCAGCTGGGAGCTGATGTGTTGGAGCTACCTCTGATTAAGGTGTCCGCTGCTGTAGATGAGCAGGTGAAAAAGGACGTGTTTTTTGAGCTGGGTTCTTACGATTGGATTGTTTTTTCCAGTCCCAATGGAGTCAGGTATTTTTTCAAAGAATTCTTTAGTGAATACAAAGACGTCCGCTCCATGGGTTTCATGCGTATCGCTGCAGTTGGGCCGGCTACGGTCAAAGAAATTGAGCAATTTCACCTGGAAGTTGAGATCATGCCCGAAAAACATACGGGTGCGGATCTGGCAGAGGCTCTCATCGGGACGGATAGTATTGAGCATTCCAAAGTTCTTGTGGTTAAAGGAAACCTGGGAAGCGACGATCTTATCAAACCGCTGGAAGAGAAATGGGCCATTGTGGATCGTTTCGAGGTTTATAAGACAGAGGCTTCCGATCTTTCAGAGAATGCAGCCGCAGAAAAGTTTCGCCAACTGGGTGCTCATGGAATCACTTTTACCAGCGGTTCAACAGTGCGGTCTTTCGTCAAACAAGCCAAAGCGCTGCAACTGGAAGAGGGGGCGGAAACGCCCAAAACGTTCAGTATTGGTCCCGTTACAAGCAAATTGATGAAGGAAATGCATGTGCCACTGGTGAGAGAGGCGAAGGAATCGACATTGGATGGATTGATAGTGGCGATAGTGGAGGAGTTGGTTCATCCCTGAAAAT
>JAPUIL010000241.1 GCA_027297085.1 Verrucomicrobiota bacterium
TCAGCGTGGCAGGCGTTGAACCACATGTTCAGCGCAAACGGCTGACCTTGCGACTGGTTTTGGATGAATTCGATCCCGCGATCGACGATTATCTCGGTTTCATGCCGCAGGCTGCCGTCGGGTTGTTTTTTATAAAAGGGATTGCGAAAGATCGCTTCGAACTCATCGAAGTGGTCTTCGGGTTTGTAACCCTTGGGCATCTTGGCATGCCACTTTCCGAAGAATCCAGTGCGATAGCCATTCTCGCGCAGAATGTCGGAATACAGCGTCTTGACCGCATCCGGCCTCGCCACATCGGGCGTGTCGGGTGTGCCGTAGCTGCGTCCGGTCAGCCCCGTGAGAATGGTAGTCCGGCTGACCCAGCAGATCGATTGACTTACGAAGGCGTTGGCGAATCGCGTCCCCTGCGCGGCAAGACGGTCGATGTTCGGGGTTTGAACGACGGGGTGCCCGTAACAACCAAGTGTGCTGGTGGTTTGGTCGTCTGTGAAAAAGAACACGATGTTAGGCCGATCAGCGGCCAAGGAAATCGCCGGAAGAACAGCGGCAAAGGCAAAGGCTAGAAAGTATCGCATAGGTCTTTAAGTTTGGGGCAGAGTGTGAACAGAGTTGCCTCCCGCAACAACTCATTATTTCTTCCAATGACTGTAACCGATGTGCCCGGTCCGTACCCGCCGAGGCACGCGCTGTAGCCCTGCCTTATTCCTCGAACGCCAAATCAGCTTCGGCCAGCTCTTCTAAAACTTTCGCAATAATCGTTGTGTCTTTATCGCCCCAGCCATTGTTGAGGGCTCGCATGCGTAATTGTTGAACCAGGGCGCCGATGGTTTGAGGAGCACCCAATCTTTGAGCCAGATCTAGAGCCAGGCCGGCATCCTTTACCATCAGGTTCATGCTGAAACCATCCTCGAAATTTCGTTTGATGATTCGATCAGGAACACTGCGATGCAGATGGGCATTATTCGCAGCCGTACTGGAAAGGACTTGCTGCATATCGGAAAATTTCAATCCAGCTTTGCGCCCCATCAGCAAGGCTTCAATTGTAGCAACCAGATTTACGCCGGCCAATTGATTGTTGATCAATTTCATGGTGACTCCCGCTCCGGTCGGACCGCAGTGAACACACCTCCCCAGATGAGACAGAAAGGTGCAGGCGTTTTCAAAGTTCTCAGGTGTACCGCCTACCATGAAGAGCAGCCTCCCTTCTTCTGCATCCACGGTAAGACCACCGATAGCGGTATCGAGCATTTGAATATCTACTTCATCACAACGGGTAACTAAACCTTGAGTCACCTGAGGATCGATAGTACTCATCTCAAGCCACATCAAATTCTTGTTTCCACTTGAAAGAATACCATCGTCGCCCAATGCAACCGACTCGACATGTGGGCCATTGGGAAGAACGGTTATTAACACATCTGAGTTTTTGGCAACATCGGCCGGAGATTCCGCCGGGCTTGCACCCTTTTCGACGATCCTCTGGACGGGGGCTGCATCAATATCGTAAGCCGTTAGTGGGACTCCTTGTTGCAAGAGTCTGCCTGCAACCGGAGACCCCATCTGGCCCAAGCCGATAATTCCTGCCCTTAATTCGTTTGATGACATGGTTCGATTAATAATTAAGATCCTGGTCAAGACTCCAGGGAATCAGGTCGCCGTTTCGATCGATAAAACATCCGGTCAGCTCCATATCTACTTTAGCTAGGACCTGGCGCATAAGAGCCACTGAGTCGTCGATTTCATAAGGAGCATCCCTGCCACCCATATCCGTTTTGGTGTGTCCCGGACGGAGACAGACGTAAGGTATATTTCTTTCCTTCAAATCATTTGCCAGAATCACCGATGCTGCATGAGCCGCGGCCTTGGTAGTGCGATAGAGGTAAGTGCCTCCCGTATTGTAGGTCTGTAGGCAACCTTCTTGGCTGCCTATGGTTGCGGCCACCGGATTTTCCGATGCTGAAAGATTTTTTATCAACCCTTTGGTTACAAGTACCGGCCCCATAACGTTCACCTTGAAACCTTTGACCCAATTGTTCTCTTCGATACCCGAAAACCCCTCAACCGCCGTTCCATCATGAACCGCAGCATTGTTTATCAGTAAGTCTACGGTCTCGCCGTCCAGGGAATTGGTAAAGTTTTCGATAGCTGGAAAATCGAGCAGATCCAATACACAAACCGATACATCCAATTGCGCAAGCTCAGTTGCTGCTTCCGGGTTACGACAACAGGCAAAAACTTTCCAACCGTCTGACTTGTATTGCTTGGCAAATTCCAAGCCCAATCCTCGATTGGCTCCGGTGACTACTACAGTGGGCATTGTGAGAATACTATTGAGTCATTCTGGGTCTCTTCACCTCAACCTGTTCATAGCCGTCCGGTTTTATCGGTTTGAGCTGTTCTACCGGATCGTAGTTGTCAGCATCAAAAAGCGGCCAGGCGTCGGTTCTGAAAGGAGAAGCTGGAATTCCTTCTTTGTTGTATAAAAGGTTTCGCTGCGACGGATTGTCAGCCCAGGCATAACGAACTGCAACGGGCGACGAAACGCCTCGCGCTGAAACAACGACCGTGTCGTTTTTAATCTCGGCATCGGCCCAGACAAATCGCCGGTCCTTGCCAGCAATGGCGAAAGTATCCAGCGGACCTTTTTTCCCAGCCATAAGACCTGATCCAATGGATTCGAATGAGAGGATGATCTTGTCACCAGCAACCCGGTGAGACTTGAAAAACGGACCGTATTCAACGAAATCGCGCCCATAGGTTTGTTTCAAAGCCAAATACGCCAGGCGCAATCCGATAGGTTTTTTATCCTGGGGGTGAAGTAGAACGGCATCCCCTGTATCGACTGCAACTGCCACTCCGGTATTAGGCACGGAATTAGCTACCAGACGCATCGATTCGCGACTGACCGCCCAGGCGGCATCCGGTTCGACAGGTTCCGTTTGAACGGGCAGCCAACCAGGTAATTGCACGAAGTAAAATGGGAAATCTCTAGCCACATTTCCTTCGGAAAGTTCATGCCAAGAGGAACGGTAGTAATCAATGAGCATGGGCAACTGATTCACATAGTTGGCTGCTTGCGCCACGTCCTTGGCGTTTCTTTCACCCTGATACCAGATGGCTCCTCGAATTCCATAGGGACGAACGGGATGAATCATTCCGTTAAAAATATTGCCCGGATACTGATGACCCCAGTTACTGGGAGTTCGTAATCTGGGCTCACCCTTTCGTTTGCCTTGTTCAAAAAGTTCGCGTGCCCGTGCGAGTTGTATCTTTGCCTCTTCCGGGTCGTAGCTAGAAGATTCCGCGTCCATTTCTTCAATAATCTGGCGAGTCCGTGGATCACCCAGCTGGATATCCCTAGGCATCCATCCTTCAATGGGTGTTCCGGCATAGGGTTGCAGGACCACCCCAACGGGAATTCCCAGTTCTTGATGAAGTTTCAAGGCGAAATAATAAGTAACTGCCGAACAGGTAGCAGCCGTTTCAGGTGAGCACTCTTTCCAAGCGGCTACAGAATCGTTTTGCGGTTCATGATTATGGGCTCGTTCTGAACGAAATATCCGGAAATCTGGATAGTGCGCTGAAGCGCCATCTGCTTCTCCTTCCATGGTAGCACTGAGCCGCCATCCCATATTCGACTGTCCGGCACAGAGCCATACTTCACCAATAATAACGTTTTTGATAGCGATCTCATTCCGGCCCTTGACGGTGAGCTGATATGGACCGCCATAGGATGGTGTATCTAGAAAGGCTTTCCACGATCCGTTTTCTTCGGCGATCGCAGTGGCTGCTTTGCCCCAACTTCCAACAACGCGCACATTTTCCCCAGGACTCGCCCACCCCCAAATGGGTGCTCCGATCTGCTGCTGCAGAATCATGTTGTCACTAAAGAGAGCAGGAAGCCGCACATCGGCAGACACTCCAACGGATAAGGCCAAAACGGCGAAAGCTGTTAGGGATAGAAATTTAAAAGTCCGGTTCATTAGTTGTTCTATTTGTACATCGCCCTATAAAATTAACTGCGAAACTCAATCGAGTTCTAATTGGCCCCCTGAGCCTCAAGAAACTCCATTACCCGCACGTCGTAGGCTTTGTAGCGCCCCATCCAATCAGCGGCCAGCTCTTCGGTGTTGATAGGCCAGATAGCAGCTGACTTTTCAAAGACGGCAGGATTGTAAGGATACTTTTCTTGTACATGATCCAGGGCATTGAT
>JAPUIL010000242.1 GCA_027297085.1 Verrucomicrobiota bacterium
GCCGCCCCCCGACATGCCACCGAGCATCACGAAGCCCCAGTATTGTTTGCCGAAGCGGGCTTTGAATTTTTCAATCAAGCGTTCGGTGTAGAAAGTAGTGGCCCAGGGTATAATAGTCTGAATGGGCTCGAAAAAGTTTTGAGTGGTAAGTTCCGCCAGTTGGCGGATGTCCCCGGATTTAAGGCATTTCACTATTTGGTCGAACAATTCGATCGCCTGGCGCCGGCCATCCCACTCGTCTTTGGATCGCAGCAAATACTTCTCCGTAACCATCTCCAGGATGGGTCCCACGTTTTGGGCCATACCGCCGTGGACGAGGATCAAGCTATCCTGAAGTTTGCGGATCGTCTCTTCGGAGATTTCTGTATTCAGTAATTGGTGACGCGGGAGTAAACAACCGCGGCTGATGCCGTGCTCCGGATCTCCCTTCTGTGCCAATTCCCCGCAGATGGTCTTGATACCAGGCCATACTCCACCCGAGTCCTGCCATCCGCCGCCTGAGCCACCCAGCCATTCACCAAGGATTGCACGGGCTGCTACGATACGGCGTTCATCTTCTTGCAGAGGACCGTCAAATGAGGCGGTTTGTCCGGTTGCCCGCATGCAGGCGGAGATGAGGCAAGCTAGCAAGTTAGTCGATACCGCCAATCGCGATCCTTTTGGAATATCGCGCACATGACTCACCAGCTCGAATCCTTTATTGGGTCCGAGCAGAGCTTCCAGAACACTTTCGAGGGATTGGCCGGAGCCTTCTATGCCCGGCGGCACTATGCCGGCTGCAATGATGGCAGCTTTGACCAGGCCAAGGTAGTCCATCCCGAAATTAAAAAGATCTTCCAGGCTGGCGACTTCTGCCGCCGTTTTCAGGTCGAGGCTGATCAGGCGAATAACCGGTTCGTCAATGACCCGGAAAAAACATTCGACAGGCGGAAGAGGTTCTTTGTCGCGACCCCACACCGCCAGATCGACTGAGATGTTGAGAACACGGGCTGCTTCCGGCAGGTCCATACCCAGGAAAAAAATGTCACTCCATCCGCTGTGCGTCAGGTCCATGCGAACCGGAGTGGTTTCGTGAATTATGGGGTAGGGATCGTTCTTGTCGGAGCGGGCCAGCAACTCCTTTCGCACCCGCAGTGGGTGGTTGCTTGAGTGTCCCATGCGGAACATCCACTGGTTCCCCTTTACCGACCGCACACTGCGCCGCACTTGGTTGGCCAGGTATTGCAGAGCAAGGTGGTAGTAGGCGTAAGCCAGTGCGCTTGAGAGGGTATCGTTCCAGCCAACTCGTTCTTTCTGATTAAGAAATTGTTCAATGCCTTCTTCGAAACGACGGTTGAGTATCAGCTGATTCGCTTCGAAAGAAAGTAAACCTGCCTGGTCGGATCCATAGTGTTTGGGTAAATGAAATCGGTGCAGAGCGTAGAGAAAGAATAGCGCCCGGACTTTTTCGTAGAGGCTTTCTTGTGTCCGCCGGAAAGCGTCGAGTGCCTCGCATTCGGCAATCAAATCCTCAAAGGACATTTGATGAATGGCCTCTTCGAGTGGGGTATCCCGTTCGGCTTTGTTTTTGGTAGTGATTAACTGAACCAGGGTGCTCATTTTGAAACAATAGGGTTAACCATCCGTTTCCCGGCGTTTCGATTCGGCCAACAGCTCTACCAGTTGGGAGAGAACTTCCTCGCGGTGCTTGCTGTCGAGGGCGAGCGCCATTTGTGCGGTCAGCATGCCATAGCGGTTTTCAAGATCGTAGCGGCGGCCTCGAATTAAGGAGGCCAGGTATTGTTCCTGAGAAGCCAGGATCTGCAGAGCATCGGAGAGCGAAGGCTTGGCATCCGCTCCCTCCAGCAGATCGCCAAGAATACTCAGTATCTTCGGCGTAAGTATGTGCATGCCGAAGAAGCAAAGGTAATGAGCGGTGCGCAGTCCGGGAACCAGGATCTGTTGCTCCGCCTGGGTGGGGGTAGGTTTTTCCAGAACGGTGTCTATGGCGTAAAGATTCTTTCCCTCCGACGATAAGGTGCCACCCACAGCGCCAAAGTCGGTCAACTTTCCTTCATGGGTTGCCTGAACGGCTGAAACGGTGGATTGCACCTTTTCGGCAATTTCCACCAACTGCCGCGCACAGCTTGATTCGGCATCACTGACATAAAGGTGATCGCTCACCATCAAAAGAAACGGTTCCTCCTCCAGAAAGTCCTTGGCGCGGTGGATGGCGTGACCGTAGCCGCGGGCTTTCTTCTGTACGATAAAAGTCAACTCGGCGTTCGTCACATCGACGCTTTCTTTGTAAAGTTGTTCATCACCTGGCGCAATAACGATTCCAATATCCTGGATGCCGGCTGAGGTAATTTCTTCGATTAACAAGTTGAGCGCGGAACGGGGAAACCCTTCGCGATCGACCAGCGTCTGAAGCGGTAAATGCCGTTGATTTCTGCCGGCTGCAGTGATGACTGCTTTCTTGATCTTCATAGACGCTGAACTTAGCGGTTTGCGTCTCCCTTTATCAATCCCCGTTTGCCTCTTTTCATTTCAAACTGAAAACATGTACAGCGCGTTTACGATTCGCTACGGCGAATCGAGGAGTGAGCTAGGAGTGAGAATAAAATAGCGATGCCGTTTCTGTCTGCATCTCCGTACCTCAGCAACTCAGAACTTCGGTGCCTTTTTCCTCCTTTGCCCCTGCGTCCTTTCATCCTTCAGCCTTCATCCTTTTCTCCCAATTCAACTAAAGGTTGATTTGGGAGACCCACTCCTTCTCAGCCAGATACCAGTCGACCAATTGTTGGGTGCCGCTTTCGAAACTTACCTGAGGCTCCCAGCCGAGCAGCTCCTTGGCCTTGGAGATTTCAGCCCAGGTGTGCATCATATCGGCTTTGATAAAGGGTTTCTGATCGATGATCGCCTTTTTCCCCAGTTGTGATTCAAAAGTCTCGATCATCCGGGAGATGGAAATGGGGTTCTGACCGCCGCCAAGATTGATGATCTCGTAGCCAACCTCCTTGAGTGCGGCGATAGTGCCTCGGGCGATATCGTCTATGTAGGTGAAGTCCCGGCTCTGGGATCCATCACCAAACAAAGTGATGGGAGTACCTTCGTCAATCCAGCGGACAAATCTTAGCGGGGCCATGTCAGGCCTGCCTGCCGGTCCATACACCGTGAAGTATCGCACAATGGATACGTCGAAACCATAAAGGTGGTGATAAGTATAGGACAGGGCCTCCGCGGCTTTCTTGGTAGCCGCGTAGGGTGAAATCGGTTCATTAACCGGTAGCGACTCCAGAAACGGCATGGGCTGTCCGGCATAAAGGGAAGAGGTTGAGGATAGCACCAGTTTCTTCACATCCGTTTGCCGCATGCTTTCGAGCACGTTGAGATTCCCCACCGCATTGGTCTGCATGTAAACATGCGGATTTTCCATGCTGTAGCGCACCCCGGCCCGGGCGGCCAGGTTTATGACCGCATCAAACGGGTTGTTCTGAAAGAGCGCTTCCAGACCGGCTCGATCTTCAAGGTCGAGCTCTTCGAAATGAAAGCCCTCCAGTGGTTCCAACTGCTTGAGCCGCCACTGCTTTAACCCGATGTCGTAATAGTCATTCAAGTTATCGATACCGGTAACCTGATGACCCTGTTCGGTCAGCAGTTCGGTTGTTTTCCAGCCAACAAATCCGGCACATCCTGTGAGGAGGATATTCATGGGGAAGAAGGTAGAACGTTGTTTCTTGGTGATGCAATCAGGAACTCTGGACTCATCTATAGGAGCGGGGCATGAAAAGGTAGAAGGCATAGGAAGGCAGAAGGCATAGGAAGGTAGAAGGTAGAAGGCAGAAGGTAGAAGTTCTTGCGCAGAAACGCTACCGAGCCCACCTGGGCGGCATGACCACGAGAGCCCAAGACGCAGAGGGTAGGGCGATAGCTTCCAGCTATGCCGGTTATAGGGTCAGAATATGGCTTACGCTTTCAGCAAGTTGGAGATAAATACAGATTCTTGCGCAGAGACGCAAAGACGCAGAGATTTTTTTGTTAAAATGGCTTTAACCAGAATGGCACTCACTTAAGCGGTTTTTTGTCAAATATCGAAGCAAGACCGGCTTCGGGGTCATTCCTTGCAATCGTGCATGCCAATGCGGGATTTAAGGTTTGACCCGAATGGCACTCACTTAAGCGGTTTTACGAGGTTTATTGCCTTTGTCTTTT
>JAPUIL010000243.1 GCA_027297085.1 Verrucomicrobiota bacterium
GAGCTATTCGCTGGTAAGGGAACCGTCGAGGATGTGCTTGAGGCAGCCAACTCGTCCTCATCCTTCAAAAGACAACAGCTTTGTTATGCGCATCTTTATTTGGGCTTGTATTACGAAGCGCTTGAAAAATCCGATTTGGCAAAAAAGCACATTCTCTTGGCTGCCAACGATTATTCGATGAATAATTACATGGGAATGGTAGCCCAGGTGCATGCTCGTGAATTGGAGCGAAATCCCTAAGTCACTACCCTCTTAACATGAGAAAAAGTTGAACATATTTAGCTTGTAATACTGTATTACAGTATATTACTACTGTGATACAGTATCATGAACTCGACCACTACAATAAATTCGATTCCGCTCAATATCCATAGCGGCATAGCCAGACCGGTTGTATCGGTTATTCTTACCATAATCGTCGCAAACACCCTTCTATTATTTCACATTCCCGGTGTTTCATTCGGTGTATTTACCCTCTATTTGGGGACGCTAATTCTAGTCACTAGAAAGACGGTTCCTAAATGTTTCCCGGAATATGGCGCGCTGGCGCTATTACTGGGAAGTGCCTTGCAGACGACCAGATTTTTAAGTCTGTCGAATTTTTTGGTGATTTGCATCCTACTCTTCAGCATGAGTGGTCAAAGCGCCCATCAAAGCATATCGAAACAATGGGTACGATGGTTCGAAGGCTTGTTGTCACCGATCCGGCCCATTGGGGCATTGTTTACTTTGCAGGCCCTGGAACAACAACTCCCTCCCCGAAAAGACAATGGAATTTCCAAGCTTCGATATGGGTTGGCGGTAGGATTTCCAGTGGTGGTATTTTTGTTTCTCTTCGGCTGGCTGTTAAGTTCAGGAAACGCGATTCTTGGAAAATGGAATTCTTCGTTGCTGAGTGTTATTGCCGGTTATTTGGGCCTGATCGAATTCCCTACCATGCCGCGGTTCATGGGCTGGTGTTTTTTTGCGGTCATTGCGCTGGTTATTGTATGCCCTCCCAAAGCGTCCCTGTTGGCAGATTGGTTGCCAAAACCCTGGAAAGAGCTTGGAGTTAATTCCGGCAAGTTGCGTATGCATCAGTGGGTAGCATCTCTAATTGCTCTGAACCTGCTGTTCCTGTTTTCCAATGTTACGGATGTGGTGTACCTTTGGTTCTCTCAGGAACTGCCAAATGGCATTTCTCACAGTCAATATGTCCACCACGGTGTTTATGCCTTAATTGCATCAACCGTGCTCTCTGCTTCCCTGATGGCTCTTCTGACCCAACACCAAAAGCTGATTTCCCACAACCCTCTCGTAAGAAGCCTGGCACTGGTATGGATGATTCAAAACCTGCTGCTAATCAGCGGAGTCTACGTTCGCCTCTGGATTTATGTAGATGCCTATGGATATACGCCTAAACGGGTTTACGTCGCCCTTTTTCTTGGCTTGGTGATAATTGGTTATGCCTTGCTTGGTCGGGCTATCCTGAGATTCAAAGATATCAAATGGTTAATAGGAGCCAACCTGCTTTTAGTGTTCGGATATTTCTCAACTCTGCAGTTTTTTGATATTCCGAAATATGTGACTCAAAAGAATATAAACCTCTATACAGCCAGAGAAATTGAATACCCGGCTCCTTTGTACTTCAAACAGGTTGGCACTCATAGCCTGCCCTACCTGATCAGTATCTACAACAGTCCTCAAACGGTGGAAGACGAGAAGCAGGCCTTGTTGGACTTGGATAAACAGAGGAAACGACTAGTGGCCCAGGACAAAACAACCTGGAGATCCTTTCAATTCCGGGATCACAAAAACGAGCAGCTATTAGCGTCATTCGACACAGCTCATCCAGGTTTGATTGAAAAATAAAAGCTGCCATAACCGGGCTGTTCCTTTAGCTTTGTCATAAAATCACTTTAAGATGGATCCTTTCCAGATCAGGCAGGCATTGAGAGAAGTCCGCGACCTTAAAAAGAATATCCTGGAGAAGCAGCTATTCAAAGGCTACTCGGGCCGGGCGAGAGCCTTGGGTGGAATCATCGCCTTGCTGTTTGCGTTGTTGGCCGAATTCACACCAATAAAAAACGGGGTCACAACACTTTTCATTTTGTGGGGAACCGTCTTTCTATTGGCAATTCTGGCAAATTATGGAGCGCTGGTATTATGGATGCGTCACAAGAAAAATCGAAATCCTCAAAACCTAAGCATCGTTTTCGAAGTATTTCCTGTATGGGTAGTAGGCGGAGTTCTAACCTTGGCGCTTTGGAGCCAATCGCAATACGACCTCTTGTATGGAAGTTGGATGTGTTTGTTTGGCTTAGCTCAAAGTGTTTCAAGATCACGTCTACCCAAACGAATAACGTGGATCGGAATATTTTATGTATTGTGTGGTACGGTATGCCTGATCTTTCCCTCAGATATCTTTTTTAAACCTGTCATTATGGGCCTGGTGTTTTTCGTAGGTGAAATTTCCGCCGGGGTGATCCTGCATGCCAATAGCGATGCAGTTTGGCAGTCCCCTTTCTTTAAATTTTGAAACCAAACCGTAAATATGGCAGATAAACAGAACACTGAGTTACCTTTCGACAAGCTGGAACGGTGTTTTCACGAACCCGCCCGATTGGCCGCCCTTTCACTTTTGGTCAATTCGAGTGAAGGTATTTCTTATTCTGATTTAAGAAGTCAATTGAACCTTACCTACGGGAACCTCGAGCGGCACATGAAGGTGCTATCTGCGGCAGGTATGATCGAGATAACCAAAATTAATGACCAGGGACGTCCCAAGAGCATCGCGAAAATGTCAATGAACGGGCGAAATAATTTTCTCCGCTATTTGGAAAATCTGGAAAAGATCCTCAAAACAGCCCAGGGGAAATTGGCGGAAACCAAAGAATCGAATCCTGAAGTATCCGGCGAAACGAATGCTGCTCTGGCGTAGTAAACTAGTGTCATGTCACCCTCATCCTTAATCTATTCAGAACTCAGAACTCAAGGACATTTCTTATGGGCCATTTTTGAGGTGTAAGAGTTCTTCGACACAGGACTTCATTCTTGACCGTATGCTGGTATCGAAGCTATTAAAAAGCATGTCAGATGCTCGTGGTTTTAGTCCTCGTTGGATTATCGCAATCCTATTTTGTTTTAACCTGTTTACACAATATCTACACGCCGCCAATATTGTGGGGACGGTTATAGACGAAAATACAGGTTTTGGCATTGAAGGGGTCACTGTAACTCTGGACCTCGATCCGGTCGGCGGTTTGCCGGATGCTACAGCGACTACTGGTCCTTTTGGTTACTATCGCATTGAAGAGATCGTTTCTGGTCCAGGATTCACTTTAACGGCGAGCCATCCAGCTTATGATAATGAATCAAAAACCGAAGGCACTCTGGTAGCTGATGAGTCGCGCGTACTGTCATTCGCTTTGAACCGATCGAACGAGGGTGTAACGATTCTAGATATTCAGGTATCTGTTCGTGCGGTCAATTCCGGAAACCTTTTGGCCAACGTACCCATCCATGCCTGGCGTTTTTCAACCAGCGACGGCTCGGATCCTGCCGACTTTCGAACCGTCCGAACGGATAACAATGGGAATGCAGACTTTCGTGGTTTTGAAGCAGGTTTCTTTCAATTCTCAATAAACGAAGCTTCGGATTCGCCGCTCGTCTTCTATGAATCTTACCCGAATCCAGCGGGCCGCACACCACTCACCGATTTGAGTACAGACCATGTGATCACAGCCTTACTTAAACATATCCCACAAACCCTGACCATTCGTGTCCGTGGATTTGACCCAGTGGGTGAGGTTTCATCCTCACTGGAGGGAGCTATTGTCGAGTTGACTGGTCTGGGCGAAGATCAAGTTTCGCGCATTGTGCCTACGCGCACTTCGGAATCAGTTGAAGACGGGCGCGTCACCTTTTTTGACCTGCCACCTATCCCCTGGGAAGTGAAAGTAAAATTATTGGGTTATGACGTGCTGACAGAAATTATCGAACCAGACGGCACCGGAGCATTGCCGAGCGGCGATAATGACATGATCCTGCAAATCCAACCGAGAGCTCTGGCCCTGACTCTGAATGCAGAAGGTTTCGCCAACGTCGATTGGCTGTTTGAAAATATTCCGGTGAAATTGGAGGGTATCCCCGACACCAATACAGAAGGCATTTCCCGGGAAGAAACCGCGGCTGGAAATTTTTCCGGACAGAACCGGCACGACGAACGGATATTTCGT
>JAPUIL010000244.1 GCA_027297085.1 Verrucomicrobiota bacterium
GCTGCGGCCAAATCTGGCATGGATGCCAAAACAGCCAGGAAGTATGAGCGATTAGGTCAACTTCCAGTGAAACTGTGACGAAATGTGTGCTCTGAAGCTCTTTTCATTAGCTTGGCTTTGAGAACAGCCTCTTTTGAACATGCCTTGTATATATGGTCTTCTCTTGGCTCTGGGAACGTCTTTTAGCTGTCCAAAATCTTTCTTCAGAATATGTCTATAAAAAAATAGCAACCCGTTTAATGCCTGATTTTGAGTAGATGCGGATACTTTACTCTTAACTGGTAAAAAAGTAAGGTATTTTTTTTGCTTGATGAAGATAACATTTTGCGGGTTTTACTTTGGAAGAAACTTTGAAATCTTTTCATCCACTTACCACAAATTTTCAACGTCTTTGGAGAATAGTGTCTTGTTTTTATTTCATCGCAAAACAACTCTCAACTCGCTTCGCTTTCATCCTCCCGACCCAACGCCTCACTTAGCTTCAACCATCCTTCCGTGATGTAAGCAGGTTTGGTGGTGAGCTGTCCCTCTTCTGTTGCTTGGACAATCGGATCTTCCTGCCAGACAGTGACGTCTGTCTTTCGAACCCAGCTCCAGTTTCCTTTGATTTCCGAGGAGAGTGGCATTCGGATAGATTCGGGGTCGGTCAATACGGGTCCGATTTGAAAAGTCAAACTTATTGCCGATAGTGCGTTGGATATATGCTCGGTCATCAATTCAATGCGTTTTCTCGGTACAATGCCGCTGGTGGCATGTATGGCGCCTCGGGGATCAACCAGCATAGTGAGCATCACAGGTTGTCCTGGACGTACAAGGACATGGGGATCTGTGTTGATATATGGATGAACCACTGGCTGCGTGTTGGACTCAAAGTTGCGGTAGTAATTATTAACAGAGGCTATCGGCCCCAAAAATCCCTGATGCGGTGCATGCGGCCGCGTATTCGAAGCAATGGATTCGTGAATTGGATAGAACTGATGATAATCATCATTCAGGAAATAGCCCATGAGGCCATCATTCAATCTGGTCATTTGGCCCAGTCTGACCGGAAACGCATGCCTTAAAAGTTCTGGCTCCGCAGCATCACCATCCAGTTCTATCCTTAGAATGGCCCGAACAATGGCCAATGGTCTGCCTATGATAACGGATAAATGACGGTCACCATTTCTCCCTAAAGGATCGACAGTCCATTGTGTTGCATCTATCATTCTTAACATAGCGCTCAATGCTGATTCTGTTCTGGCATCCGTTTCGACGCCTTCCAAATCGTCAATTTCACCGACGGCTAACATGCCGTTGACCAGGCCCTGAACGTGGCGATTGGCAATTTGGGGATTAGCACCAAAGGATTCAGGTTTACCAGGTACGCCCTGCCACTCGATCGCCTTGCCCGGCTCGCCTACGACAGCAGAGGGTCGCAGCCGAATCTGGCCAAGATTTCCACCCGTTGCATCGAAGAATTCGAGGGCTTGATCCAGATGATCAGGAATAAGCCAACCACTCACCGGAGACGCTAGCTTCGTCGCCTCATTGGCGTCGGATTCAGCCGACAACATGCGAAACATGAGCCGGCTCGGCTGGACAATCCTTGGCGCCAGTCTAAGAAATGCATCCTCATTTGGCACCTCAAATTCATCAGCACGCGCCGCTTGTAAAATAGCGGCCTTGGATACATCATAAAATTGTCCGAATGCATCGATAATCCGCAGCCTATTTATTCGAAAATGACCGGCCCGCACTGATTGAACAAGGTCATCCGTGATCTTGTCAGACAGCTGCTCCACATCAGGTATCTCATCACCCTCCTGGAAAAACTGGTGTTCGGCTACCTTGTTCAGCAAATCGTCATGAAAGCCGGAAAATGAGGCGGCTAATACATCCAGATTGTTCAGCGCTTCTCCGATTTGGTCGAGTCGCGTCTCCTGTAGCGAGTTTGCATCATCTGTTACTCCTTCAAGCTCGTCCGCAAGAAATCTGGCCAGTTGTTCAGACAATACTTTTGTCACACCTGGCGTAAGCAAACTACGCCCGTTGATAATTCGACTGGTTCTTTCTGCAATAGCGGACTCAGTGTCTTCAGCAGGTTCAAAATCATGCTCAGACAAAAGCCAATCTTCGGAGATATTTTTTGATATAAACAATTCCACTTCCCAATCAAGCTGAAGGGGAATCCAGGGTCGCTGCCAGGCATTAATACAAAAAAAAGTAGGTGTCTTTCCATCCAATGCCGAGGTGGCCGCAAGCGCTTGCGTATCGACGGTTTCAGACTTGTTTGCCTGCCAAATCACGGTTTGTTCAACTCGAATTCTGGTTTCCACAGCTGCCTGATTCATATCAAATCTTGTGTAATCTGCAGGAATCAGGTTGTCAAAGGCGCCATTGAGATCTTTATCGATAATCTGTTTTGCAATTATCGGCGCAACAGTCTCATCCATGAGCAGCGCTTCGTGAAAGAGTTGGCCAACTTCGAAGGGGATCTGACCCGAAGTAAAATCTGCTGTCGACAAATCAGCGGCCGAGGCCAATGCGCCAACCGGCGCTGAAGTAAGTGAAGGATCGCTCGCGATTGCGGGCATCATGCCTTTAACGGTTTCTCCAGTTAATCGACAGAGCAATTTGCTATCTTTTGAAAGTCGTGTATCCTCGCCGTGTTGCAAAGCTCTTTTAACTTCGGAGAATAAAATCACTGGATCCTTGGGATCCCAATACCGAGGCAAGGCCCGTTTTACGCGAACAGATTTCCGCGGTTTGAAATCTCGATGCTTGGCAACATCCTTGACGAGCGGATCACCCTTACCTTTTGACAACTCTTCATATGTTATGTTCTGGCGATAGTAGGTTTTTAGGGCATTAATTGGCGACGAGGCATTGTTCTTGTCAGCTTGCTTTTTTTTCTCGCGATCACTGTCTTTTATGGCTGTCTCCGAATTACTATTTTTGGGAAAGAAGTCGCCCTCCATAATCGTGTCTTCGACTTCCCCGCCAGGCTTTGAGTTGAATCCTTCCGAGTGCAATAAAGATTCTAAAAGTGATACCCCGTCCTGGTCTTGAAGGCTTTGCAAAATGCCGTAATGAAAAGCCGAGAGCAATGGTTCAAAATTAGGATTATTTCTACGTTTGGCTATCAAGGCCGCCAATGCCTGTATTCCAGTATTGCCCAGCGCAAGCTTGATGGCATCAGCCTGCGGAATACCTGCATCAGATGTATCATATGAACCACCGGATCCATTCCAGCGTACATCGTAGGTCATTCCGTGACATAGCGTCTGCCGGGGCCAATATTCGGTAAAGACGAAATCTCGAGCGTACAAAGATTTGCCAGCATCCGCGGCAATTGCGGCTGTGGCCGGTGCGAATGATATCGGGCGCCCGGCCCTGCCTTCTTGTAGTTGACGACTTGTCACGACTTGTTCCGATTGAAATGACACCGATGATTTTGGTGATTGGTAAAGCCCGATGGCAAATTGCTCTTTTGTATCTTTTCTAAATTGGTATGAAATTGCCTCCAAATTTGCTGCCGCTTCATTTGCGACCTGGCTTAGGCGCAGCTCAAGGTCCTCGCTGCTCTCTCCCAGAGACAATCCGATCACATCCAGCTTGTCTTTCCAGGCTCCCCGGGAAGCCGGTTGGAAGAGTGGGTCGTCTTCAGGATTTGAGTACCAGCCGCATACCATGTAAGAAATTGGCCCCTGCGGCACATCATCTAGCTGATCGTGGAACGCAAATATGTTTTTGACATTGTCATAGTATGCAGAAAAGACCGGATCGCCATAACCTAAAGCGGTCAACCATCGCTCCGATTTTTCCTCAGAATCATCTCCAGTCCAAAGCGGCAATGGCGTGACTTTTTGATCCTCACTCTCAATCACCCAGGCCGTCGCATGTCGTTTGGAGGTCCGTGTCTCACCGGGGTAAGAACGTATGACTACCCAACGATCCGGGGTCAAAGGAAATTCAACCTCTTGTTCCGTTTTATCCACCCCAAGCTGTTTCTGCTCTCCAAGCGTTAGACTGTCAGGTAGCGACCATAGCAGGTGTACGCCTGCTTCCCTTCCCTCATATGTCTCAAATGGTAAGGGCTGCGCCTTTTCAGATGATGCGTCCGCTCCCTCTCCCTCAGGAAAACCAGGGATCGCCGTCGGCTCCATTTTGACCTTTGCCCATTCTTTTTCTGTCTCATTTTTCTCAACGACCAATGCATCTACGTGAATGGGAAGCAATATACGGGGACCGCGCCACAGCTTCTCATTCCAGTTCGCAAATGCCTCGAGATTTTGATCAAAATCAACATAGAGATTTCTTAGTTGCAGTTCAAATTCTTCAGCTAAATTCTGCATCTTCTTACTCCTCTCCTTCGATCACGACATTGGGAAACATGATTGTCAACTCTTCATTGCTAAATGTTCCTACAGTCGCAAAAATATTCACTGTAGCTCTGTCATAAATCGTACTCGCTGGAACAGTCGGAAACCGGAGGTCTGGATCTTCCCGACCGTCGCCATGAAATTCCTGTTTGTATGGAAATTGCAACATCTGCACGGCCAAGCCTGCCGAATTTATGACATCTGGAAGCTCTGACTCAAGCTTCTCTTTGAGTTTACTAATATGTAAAACCCGCGGATTAGCCGCCCTCACCGGCATGTCAATCGGATCTTTGCCTTCAATTTCTCGCCCAGCCTGATCGCCAGTAATATGACGTAATTTCAGTTTATAACCAGACTTGAACAGCTCAGTATACGAGAAACCATTTTCATCCTGATTTGGATCTACTCCAAACTGAATACCTTCGCGGGGTTCTTCAATGATGACGCTATCTGGAATATCGTCGAAAATACACAGGAGCAAACTTGGCGCTAATCTATCCATTCGAAGCAAATTCAGAGAGCCGTCGTTGGCGTCCGTGGCCGTGACTTCCAAACCGGGCCAACCCGACACAGCACGCGATCTCAGCAGAAAACCGGTCAAGGTTTTTCCGCCACCGCTTAAATTCGGAGCCGCAGCATTTCGCAATTTATATCTAATTTTACGCTCTTCATTATCCACCTCCTCGACCACAAGATCTTTCACAGCATGGTGATGTGCATGTTCGCGTGACGAAGTTTTGCCAACACTCAAAGCGCCATCCAGCATGCGGTCGGTCCAGTTCCGGTCAATATAGAAAAATCGGATGGATTCTTTTGGAAGCAAGCGCTCATCCGGCACCAAATACTCAAATGGCACACCATATAAAAGACGGAGACGAGACAGCCAATTTGTGACATGCTCTGGTAGCCGACCATCATCGCCGCCTTGCAAGGCCGTTTCATAAAGAGCGTTGGCCGTTAGCAGATACAATTGATTTGTAAAAGTATTGGAATCATACCAGTTTATCATCGTCCCATCCTTCCAGGTATATTGGTAAAATTGTTCCATGAGGCGTCCAGGTTGGACAGCTCCGAATCTATATT
>JAPUIL010000245.1 GCA_027297085.1 Verrucomicrobiota bacterium
TCCGCTGGATCACCATGACACCTTTGACTCCGCCGCGGGTTTCATTGTCCCAATAATAATCCTCGTTCTCCGCGGTTTCTGAATCTGAGAATATGATCGAATTCAAGTGAGCTAACATAAGAAAATCACATAAAGCTTATCACGGTATCACAAGTAGAATCTTGTTTTCCCTACCAGGCCTATAGAATCGGGATAAACACATTGCTTTTCCACATCACAGTTTTACATCCGTTATGAGAAAAAAAATTACCCTGATAGGCGCCGGTTCGGTCGTTTTCGCCAAAAAACTCGTGGGCGACATTCTTCAATTTCCCGAGCTTTCCGAGTGCGAGATATGTTTGATGGATATTAATCCGCAGCGCTTGAGAATTGCCGAGGCTATGACTCAACAATCGGTCGAGGCGCTCAAAGTAGGAGCGAAAATAACCGCTACCACCGATCGCACCGAGGCCATTCGTGGAGCGCATTACGTGATATGCACGATTCAGGTTGGTGGGTACGAACCGTCCACGATTGTTGATTTTGAAATCCCAGCCAAATACGGCTTGCTTCAAACGATTGGAGATACTCTGGGCGTGGGGGGCGTTTTCCGTGCTTTACGAACCATTCCGCATATTCTGAAAATTTCTCAGGACATCGCCGATGTGGCCCACCCGGATTGTTTATTCCTGAATTACAGCAATCCCATGGCTATGAATTGCTGGGCATTGGACCGGGCGACCGGCATACCTCATGTGGGTCTATGCCACTCCGTACAACACACCTCCCAAGAACTGGCCAGTTACACGGGATTGGATTACGACGACATCACTTACAAAGTAGCGGGCATTAATCACATGGCCTTCTTCCTTGAGTATCGCTACAAAGGCCAGGACGCCTATCCATTACTTTTTAAAGCGCTCGAAGATCCGGCGGTCGTAGTACAGGATAAAGTACGTTTCGAAATGATGCGCAGGCTTGGTTATTTTGTTACCGAATCCAGTGAGCACCAAAGCGAGTATGTACCCTACTTCATCCATCACGGAGAAAAGATCATCGACGAATTCTTTATCCCCATCGACGAGTACCGCCGCCGTTGCGAAGCAATAATCGCAACCTGGCAGCAGGAGGAAAAAGACCTGCTCGGCGAAGGGAAGGGCAAGGCATTTGAAGTCGCGCCGCAATCACATGAATATGGATCCTATATCATTCATGCCCGCGAAGCGAACGATCCCATAGTCATATATGGGAACGTTCCAAACCGCGACCTCATCACCAACCTACCCGATGGTTGTTGCGTGGAAGTGCCCGTATTGGTCGATGCCAATGGGTTGCAACCCACCCACATTGGAAATCTCCCTCCGCAGTTAGCCGCCATCTGCCGCACCAATGTCAACGTTCAGGACCTGACAGTTGAAGCGGCGCTGACCAAGAAGCGCGAACACATTTACCAGGCTGTCATGATGGATCCGCACACTTCAGCCACGTTAACTCTCGATAATATCTGGGCCATGTGCGACGAGATGATCGAAGCGCATCAGAAAGATGGATACATGGGAGAATTCTCGCCGGTTATCAAAAATACCGGCCGTCCCTATCAAGGTACCGGCGATCGCGCCATCGCTCGATTGGAAGCCGGGGAAGTATTCTCCTTCGATGCAGGTGCCACCAATGAGTTAGAGTTGGTCGTCGAAAACCCGGGCAATCAATCGCTGTCAGGACGTATCGATATTCAGTCCTCCAACGACTCGGTTCAGGTAGATGGAATTGACATTGCCGTCGACGCAGCATCCTCAAAATCCTACCCGGTGACCGTAACACTGGCCGCATCTGTGGATGAGCCAATTGATTTTGTTCTGGAGACGTCGGAGACTATTCTATCCCGCGGCGTGACTCTGAGCCCGAGAACTACTTTGGAAACCGACGAAGCCGGCCGCTCAAAAATTCAGTTGCAACTGGGAGTAGAAGTCGCCGCTACCGGAACCATTTCCCGTGACCAGAAACATTTGCACGTGGATATGACAGTGAACGATTCAAACATCCAACCAGCCAAGGGCAGTGTCATCGGTATCATGGCCGGTTCAGCCATAGAAGTCCGCCTGACGGCCAATGATCAGGCCGAAGTCAAAACGGTAAACATTATCCCCGGCAAACAAGGCGAAGAATCCTCCGCATACTTTTCCAATACGCTGAACAAAGTCATTGATACCGGAAATATCCAACAAACCACTACTCCAATGAATTACCGTATTCAGGCCAGCATCCCGCTGGAAGAATTCGGCCTCGACAGTGACAGCGAGTCGGCCCTCATCGAAATCCGTGTTGTCCTCAGCGCACTCGGCGACGCCCATTCCGGCGGAGCCACCTGCCTGAGCGGCCAGCCCGGCCGTAAAAGCAGTCTTCCCTACTTCCACAGGATTGTGTTTAGGGAAGCGGTGGAAGCGTAAAAACGAACGGTACCGCGAGAAAGCAGTGGTCTTACCGTCTTGTATTTTAACCCAAACGTTTCAAAAATGCTTTCGGCAATGCCGCGTTTTTCACGTATTAAATCAAAACAGCTTCGACCTAGAACTTAAAGCGTTGATGAACCATCCAGCGTTGAACAACTGGTTCGCGAACTTCTCCTTGTCATCGAAAATCCTGATTCCAGGGCTCATGATACGGAGCCAGTCTTTTGGACGGATTGATGCTACAGGACGAGTTTTCCGGACGAAAGCTTCGCTTTTTCATGTACACCTTTCCTGAAAAAATGCCTCAGAATGCCAGAAAAATTGACTTTCAACGCGCTTTTGGGATTTTAAAAAGTATACACTCCGGAATGCGAAGCTTCCACGGGGCAATAATCGTCAAAACTTCAGAAATATGGTTTCAGTTTACTCTCCTCCCCCTACCTGTCGCGACGTAGCTGTTGAGCGTAGACGGACAACCCCCACCTCTACGTCCTGCCCTGAGCTGGGTCGAAGGGCTACGCTGCTAAAAAGCAATTTCCTATCAGTCCTGGGGGTGCGAGTTGAAGAATCCATTTAGTGCGAATATTTTCTGTCGGTGGTCATATCTGCCGACATTTTTTTGCCTGGTAAGTCTGTCTTTTTCGAGTGCTGTCTTCGCTCAGAAAACCGTCGATGTGCCCCACATAGCACCTGTTGAGTCCCGCACCGACGGTAGTGGACCCTACAAAAGGTTGATATTGCGCGGGGCGTACATGATCGACGGGACTGGAGCTCCCGCCCAAGGACCAATCGATATCGTTGTCGAGAATGACCGAATCATCGAGGTTAGTGTCATAGGGGCGCCGAAACTCGCTATTGATCCTGGGAAGCGGCCCGCTGCGGTGGAGGGTACCGAAGAAATAGATTTGTCCGGGATGTTTATTTTGCCCGGTTTTGTGGATACGCATCTGCATTTACACACTATGGAATCAGGGCAAGCGGTTCCGCCCGAATATGTGCTCAAACTTTGGTTGGCGCACGGAATTACCAGTGGCCGAACCGTCGGCAGCGCTAACACGCGGTGGATGCTGGAAACGGCACGGCGGAGCGCGCGAAACGAGATTACGGGACCTCGTATGGAAGTTTATCCGATGTTCAATTCGACTTCACTCGGCCTTGAACCTGCAAACACGCCTGACGAGGCACGAGAGCATATTCAGTTAATGAAAAAGCTGGGTGCGACAGGCGTAAAGTTTATTGGCGCCCCCGAAGATGTGCTAAATGCTGCGTTGGACGAAGCCGGGAAGCAGGGGCTAAATTCGACAATGCACCACGCTCAGATCGCGGTCATGCATTCCAATGTCTTGTCGACATCTGCGGCAGGCTTAAAGTCAATGGAGCATTGGTACGGATTGCCCGAGGCAATGTTCGAGGGCCAACAAATTCAACGCTACCCGACCGACTACATCTATCAGAATGAGCAAAATCGATTCGGTGAGGCTGGTCGCCTTTGGCAACAATCTGCAAAGCCCGGGTCCGATAGATGGAACAGTGTGATGAGTACGCTTCTGGAGCGAGACTTCGGAATGTCGCCTACCTTTAATGCCTACGTTGCCACCCGCGATCTGATGCGGCAGGCGCGAGCGAAGTGGCATGA
>JAPUIL010000246.1 GCA_027297085.1 Verrucomicrobiota bacterium
CCTATGCAGTCATTTATCACCAACACCCAACATTAATCCTCGTTGTGGCAGTGATACATCTAAAACGAAAACCAGGCTACTGGAAGGGGCGGCTTTGAGTCATATGGGTTTCGGCAGTGAGCATCTACCAATTTGACTGGAAGGCTTAGAAATGTATTAGGGAGTGGTCCAGTAAGGAACTCCTCTGGCTGTAAATGATCCAACCTAAATGTCTGATGATTTTATTAAAGCCGGGTTTCGTCCCGGCGGCCGAGGTACTTTTGTTACGGCAAAAGTACCCAAAACCATTGCTCCCATACACTGCCCTTGGGGTTCCCTGCTGTGCTCGCCGAATTCGGCTGCTGCGCAACACGCTCCGCTCAAACAGTGCTCGCCGTGTTTCCGAATTCGTCTGCGCTTCTCGGCAGCGTACAAGTCGCGTTCTTTCGGTTACTCAATGAAAAACGATTTGCCGTTGGACTGGGAAATATTGCCTCTGGGTGAAGTTGTGAACCCATCACGCCCACGCATTAAACCATCACAAAATCCTGACCTTCAATTCATTGGAATGGAGCACGTCGAAGCTCACACAATGAAACTTCTTCAAACGGTGCCCGCTGGAACGATGAAGAGTTCTGCAGTCCACTTCCAGCCTGGCGATGTTCTTTATGGGCGTCTGCGCCCATATTTGAACAAGGTCTACCGGCCCAAGTTCGAAGGATTGTGTTCGGCTGAATTTATTGTCTTTCCAGAAACTGACGGCCTTGATAGCCGATACCTACAATATTTTTTAAACTCATCGACATTTGTTTCATTTGCCTCACATCTTAATACAGGCGATCGGCCACGAGTCGACTTTGATCAGTTGGCCCCATATCCATTTCCTCTGGCCCCCTTACGCCAACAAAAACGCATCGTCGCAGAAATCGAAAAACAATTCTCCCGCCTTGATGAAGCCGTCGCCAACCTCAAGCGCGTCAAGGCCAACCTCAAACGCTAAAAAGCCGCCGTCCTCAAAGCCGCTGTCGAAGGCAAACTCACCGAGGGGTGGCGCAAAGAACATCCTGACGTCGAACCAGCCAGCCAACTTCTCAAACGCATCCTCACCGAACGGCGCGCGAAGTGGAAAGGAAAAGGCAAATACAAAGAGCCTGGGAAACCAGATGTCAGCGACCTACCCCCACTTCCGCAGGACTGGGCATGGTGCCTAACGGATGCCCTGTTCTCTTTGGTTACAAGTGGTTCACGAGGATGGGCTAAATACTATTCTGATGAAGGCCTGCTGTTTTTGAGGGTCGGGAATCTCGATCATAATTCTATTCGGCTAGACTTAAGCGATGTTCAACGGGTTAAACCACCTGCCGGAGCTGAGGGAACACGAACGAAGGTTGAGACCGGCGACATCCTAATTTCTATAACTGCCGATGTTGGGATGATCGCATTAGTTCCCACTGACCTGGATGATGCTTACATAAATCAACACGTTTCGCTTGCGCGTCCCCTGAATGGATTCTGTCGGGAATACCTTGCTTGGTATCTAGCTGCGCGCGATGGTGGACAGAAAAGATTTCTTCAATTACAGAGAGGTGCCACAAAAGTTGGTTTGGGCCTTGATGATATCCGCGCCGTTCCGGTTCCACTCCCACCATTGACAGAACAACAAGAGATCGTCGCCGAAGTCGAGCGCCGCTTATCCGTCATCGAAAAACTCGAAGCCGAGGTCACCTCCAATCTAAAACGCGCCGACCGCCTCCGCCAGTCCATCCTCCAACAAGCATTTCAAGGAAATCTAGCTTCAAACGGAGTTAGACGGCAACAGACAGTTGCGCGCTTGACCCCATAACCTGGGCAAGCACACACTTATAGAAAAATAACACTTAATATGCTAAGAGGTCTTTGCTATTCATCAATAAATAGATTCACAATATCATGAGCACCAATTCAAAAATAGAATGGACAGATGCAACCTGGAATCCAATTCGGGGCTGCTCGAAGGTCAGTCCTGGTTGTGCAAATTGCTATGCAGAAACGTTCGCTGAGCGTTTCCGTGGAGTTCTTGGCCATCCTTACGAGTTTGGGTTTGACCTACGGCTTGTTCCAACGAAATTATCTGAGCCCCTACGTTGGCGTGTCCCTAAAATGATCTTCGTCAACTCAATGAGTGACTTGTTTCACGAAGAAGTTCCTGATGACTATATAAAAGAAGTGTTTCAAGTGATGGTAAGGGCTAATTGGCATACTTACCAAGTGCTCACAAAACGTTCTGAGCGAATGAGTGAGCTCCTGTACACCCAACTAAAGTTTGCTTCCAAACAACCCCACATTTGGTGGGGCGTGAGCGTTGAAAATAAAAAATATGGGCTGCCACGCATCGCCCATCTTCGCAAGGCACCGGCACAGGTGCGTTTCCTTTCGATTGAACCCCTCCTAGAGCATTTGGGGCCTCTCAACCTTGGGGGTATCGGATGGGTGATTGTTGGAGGAGAAAGTGGGCCAGGTGCTAGGCCTATAGAGAAAGATTGGGTACTCTCCATCCTGGATCAATGTCGGAGCAATAATATCCCTTTCTTCTTTAAACAGTGGGGTGGAGTCCGGAAGAGCGCGACTGGACGTAGCCTTAATGGTCAGACTTATGATGAGTTTCCTGCTCGTTCCTCAGCTCCAATTTCGTCTGAAGCCTTGCCGTTAATCCTGTGCAATGAAGGCACGTTCGCTTAGCCCTCATGCCTTCCAAAGATTTTCACAACAAACCATTTGACGAAGGAACCCTTACAAAGCTCAATATCTTTGAGCTGTATACCCGTGAGTGGTTACCGGTATTCCTGTCACAGGAAAACCCACCACGTCATGAAATCCATATTTACGACTTTTTCGCCGGTCCCGGAATGGACTCCAAGGGGATTTGGGGAAGCCCTCTGCGAATACTCCGCCAATTGAAAAATTGTCAAGTATTCAAAGGGTGGAATAGGGTTAGCATTAATATTCATTTTTTTGATAAGTCACAGAAAAAGATTGACCAACTAAACCTCAACGTTGACACCCACAGACCAAAAGCGCAAAACATACGCTATGACATCCGACCGATGGGATTCACCGATGGGTTGAAAATATCTGAACAAGACCTTGCCAATCCAAATGCAGCAAAACTCGTATTCATCGATCAGACTGGTGTTGCCAACGTAACAGACGAAGTATTTCGCACATTTGTAAATTCTCCTTCATGTGACTTCTTATTTTTCATCTCTTCTTCAACCCTTCATCGATTTCGAGAACATCCTGCCATCCGACAAAAAATTGTTCGCCCCAAAGATTACTATCATATCCATCGTGCAGCGCTAGATTATTACCGCAATTTACTACCTTCCAATCCAAGGTATTTTCTTGCGCCATTTTCAATCAAAAAAGGATCCAATATTTATGGGGTCATTTTTGGTTCTGCCCATCCGCGCGGAATGGACAAGTTTCTCCAAGTGGCTTGGAAAAGCGATGAAATCAATGGAGAGGCTGATTTCGACATTAACCGCGCGAACATAATACCAGGGCAATTGGCACTATTCCCTGATGAGATTCCACCCAGCAAAACTGCAGTTTTTGAGGCAGAGCTAGAGAGCTTAATTCGAAACAGTAGTCTGACAAACGAGCTTGATGTCATTCAGATATGCTTTGAGCATGGCATGAAACGGCAGCACGCAGAGCCAGTTCTGAAAAAGCTGAAAAGAGAAAAAGTCATTGATGTTAATTTTCGAGTTCCTGATATTTCGCGGCATAAATCTCCCCGTCCCATTCACATGAATAAATAAGATAATGTCAAAGCCCACCCAAATCGTCCAAAAGCTTTGGAACTACTGTAACGTTCTGCGGGATGACGGGATGAGCTATGGCGACTACGTCGAGCAGTTGACGTATTTGCTGTTTCTCAAGATGGCCGATGAGCGGACAAAGCCGCCCTATTCTCAGCCCAGTGGGATACCGGACAAGTATAGTTGGCCCAGTCTG
>JAPUIL010000247.1 GCA_027297085.1 Verrucomicrobiota bacterium
AACGAACAGACACCGCCAAAATACGGAATCCGTGGTATCCCCACATTGATGTTATTTAAAAACGGTGCCGTGGAAGCAACAAAAGTAGGCGCATTATCGAAGTCGCAACTAACGGCATTTCTTGACAGTAATATCTAAGAAATACCTACGGGTGTAATGATTTTGCAGTTTCGACTGGAGCTCGTTTAGCACTCCGGTGCTTTAAAACGAGCTCACTCCGACACAAAAACCGCCCAACAGTCATAATACGAATAGTGAGAATTTAAAAATAATGGTTGACAATTTGCGTTAAAAATATCAACTTTGCATCATTCAACTGGTGGTAGACGGACGCAACCACAAGATTTGCCTTACAACTTGCTCTAATTGATCCTTCGATTTCGTATCGAAATCAACCTCATTCCAGCTTTATATTCCAACACATTTTTTAATCCCAACGCCCCGGCGTTACTTCATATCCGATAAATTACAAGTGAATTAAATGAACCTAACTGATCTAAAAGCCAAACCCATACCAGAACTATTGGAGATCGCCCATGAAATGGGTATGGAAAACCTGGGCCGTTCTCGAAAGCAGGAGATTATTGCAAGCGTGTTGCGCAAACACGCGAAAGGTGGTGAGGCCATCTACGGTGATGGTACCCTGGAAATCTTACAGGACGGATTCGGTTTCCTGCGATCTGCAGACAGTTCATACCTCGCGGGGCCAGATGATATATACGTTTCACCCAGCCAGATAAGGCGATTTAACCTGCGCACCGGGGATAGTGTCTCCGGCAAGATCAGACCTCCCAAAGACAGCGAACGCTATTTTGCCCTGCTTAAAGTCGATCAGATCAACTACACAGACCCGGCAGAATCCAAGAAAAAAATCCTCTTTGAAAATCTGACACCGCTGTTCCCTGATAAACCGTTGATTCTTGAGGCGGGCAACGGCAGCACCGAAGATCTTACGGCACGGATTATCGACCTCACTTCTCCAATTGGAAAAGGCCAGAGAGGGCTGATCGTTTCTCCACCGAAGGCAGGTAAGACCCTGATCCTGCAGAATATTGCCCAATCCATTGTGCACAACAACCCAGAGTGCCACCTGATCGTATTGCTGATCGATGAACGACCAGAAGAGGTGACCGAGATGCAGCGCTCGGTAAGGGGAGAAGTCGTTGCGAGTACTTTTGATGAGCCACCTTCACGGCATGTTCAGGTCAGTGAAATGGTCATCGAGAAAGCAAAACGGCTGGTTGAACACAAAGCTGATGTTATAATCCTGCTGGACTCAATTACCCGCCTCGCCCGTGCCTACAATACGGTCATTCCTGCTTCAGGCAAGGTGTTGACGGGTGGTGTCGATGCGCACGCACTGGAGCGCCCAAAACGTTTCTTTGGCGCGGCACGGAATATCGAAGAAGGCGGCAGCCTGACGATTATCGCAACCTGCCTGGTTGATACAGGTTCCAAGATGGATGAGGTGATCTACGAGGAATTTAAAGGCACGGGTAACCTGGAGCTACACCTCGAGCGAAAAATTGCAGAGAAACGTGTTTATCCTGCTATTAATATCAGGCGCTCCGGTACCCGTCGTGAAGATCTGTTGATGTCAGAAGAACAACTACAAAAAGTCTGGATTCTACGCAAGATCCTTCATGAGATGGACGACCTTGTCGCCATCGAATTCTTACTTGACCGAATGAAGCAATCAAAAACAAACGAAGAATTCTTTTCGTTAATGAAGCGGAGCTAGCCTGCATTTTTCACTAAGGCACCTGTCATCAAGGCAGCTGGAATTCAGTTGAAACGGCTAATTTGTGCTGTCCGTTCTATCGAGAATTGCAATCACGATACGCGTCGAGTCCTGCTGGAGCTCCCTGAGGAGCCAGGGAATAAAATGGCATTCAAGGCCGGGCAATATCTTGAAATGGTTTTACCGGGAATAAAATGCCCTTTCTCAATTGCCAGCTCCCCTGATCGTAAAGACGTCATTGAGCTACACATTCGACCGACGCCGGATTCTGAAGATTCGTTGGAAGTTGAAGCGCTCTTAGACAGTGGTGTGAAGCACATTCAAATTGAGTTTCCAAAAGGAGACTGCATAATTGAAGAGGCACCACCTAACCCATTGATATTGTTGGCAGCCGGTACTGGCGTTACTCAAATGAACAGCATTATCGAGTTCCTGCTACCAAGGGGCATGAGCCAACCCGTGTATTTGTACTGGGGCGTACTGGCAGACAAAGATTTGTACCTGGATGAGCACTACCATGGCCTGGTACTGCGACATGAGAATTTCCACTATACGCCGGTTGTAAGCGAACCCGATTCTTCACCCGCCTGGAAGGGCCGAACAGGACTTGTTCCACATGCTGTACTCGAAGATTTCGAGGACCTGACTGACGTCACTGTATATGTAGGCGGTGGTCCAGGCATGGTCTATACGACACTCGACTCCTTTATGGCCCGCGGTTTGCCAGAAGACAGGATGTTTTCCGATGTCTTCTCTTATGCACCACGGTCCAGGGAGGCTGTCCGGGAATAGAGAAGCTACCGGGCAAATTAGTCATTGTGTTGCAGGGCAGAT
>JAPUIL010000248.1 GCA_027297085.1 Verrucomicrobiota bacterium
ATATTTTAAACAGTTTTTAGTAGTTGAGGTTCCAGTCTTAAACCAACTGTTTCAAAAAATCGTACCGAGCAATGCGACATCAACCAATGTGATGAAGAGCAAGGCTCGGTTTGCAATCAAGCGCGGGAGCGTAGTATCCTACGTGAAAAGTCGGGTTGCAGGCTGGAACGCAGCTCTTCGCGCATGTCGGTTTTAGCCTTCAAAAGGGCATTTTTGAAACGCCACTTTTTGTGAGGTTTTAAAAACCTACACTAATATTCATAACACACTGGTTTTCAATCAGACAAATTATGCACTTTTGAAGGCGTTTGCAACGTTTGGGTTAATCTTCCGAGTACTGGCATTTAAGGCTTTCAACCACGCTTGGGTCAGCCAAAGTTGTTACGTTGCCGAGTGCACGGCCTTCGGCTATGTCGCGCAAGAGACGACGCATTATTTTACCACTTCGGGTCTTCGGAAGATCACTTGTGAAAATGATTTTTTCCGGTACCGCGAACTTTCCAATCTTTTTGGCGACTAGCTCGTTGAGCTCTTTCTTCAAATCTTCTGATTCCTCAATTCCGTCTTTTAGTGTGACGAAAGAGGCGAGGCATTGACCCTTGATCTCGTGTTTGATACCAATCACGGCAGATTCGGCGGTTGAAGGATGTTCCACATAAACAGATTCCAGTTCAGCGGTGCCGATTCTGTGACCGGATACATTCACAACGTCATCGACGCGGCCCAGTATCCAGAAGTAACCATCATCATCCACCTTAGCGCCATCACCCGGGAAGTAGTACTCACCGTCCCATTTGCACCAGTAGGTTGATTTATAACGCTCCGGATCTCCATAAATACCGCGCATGATAGCCGGCCATGGTTTGCGGATGGTAAGCAGACCCGCCTCTGTTTCCTTACCGTCCTCATTTACCACTGCGGCGTCGATGCCGAAGAAAGGCAAGGTAGCGCTTCCTGGTTTTGTAGCGGTTACACCCGGAAGTGGACTGAGCATGGCTCCTCCGGTTTCAGTTTGCCACCAGGTGTCCACAATCGGGCATTTTTCTGCACCAATGGTTTTGTGATACCACATCCAGGCCTCCGGATTTATGGACTCACCCACTGTGCCGAGCAATCGCAGTGAGCTCAGATCACGACCTTGTGGCCATTTGTCCCCCCATTTCATAAACGCACGAATCGCGGTGGGTGCTGTATAGAAAATGGTCACTCCATATTTCTCAACAATGTCCCAGAACCGTCCGTTATCCGGGTGGTTGGGTGCTCCTTCATACATGATGCAGGTAGCAGCATTGGCCAGTGGGCCATATACCAGATAACTGTGACCCGTAACCCAGCCGATATCCGCGGTGCAAAAATACACGTCTTCAGGCTTCAGGTCGAAAATGTATTTGGCCGTTAAATAAGTGTAGACCATGTAACCGCCTTGAGTGTGGATAATACCTTTGGGCTTGCCGGTAGTACCACTGGTATAAAGGAGGAAGAGCATGTCTTCGCTGTCCAATTCTTCCGCTGGGCAATTTTGTGACTGATCTTTGACCAGTTTGTGATACCACACATCGCGGCCTTCTTTCATGCTGCAGGTGAATGCATCGCTCTGTTCACGTTTTACGACGACCACCTTTTCCACGCAGTCTACCCCTTCGACCGCTTCATCGACCAGTGCCTTTAGATTCAGGGCCTTGCCTCGTCTCCAGCTACCGTCTCCGGTGATGACGAATTTGGCATCCATGTCCAGTACGCGGTCTTTGATAGAATCAGCTGAGAACCCCGCAAAAATGACTGAATGAACGGCTCCAATGCGGGCGCACGCCAGCAAGGCCATGGCCAGTTCGGGAATCATGGGCAGGTATATGGCAATTCGATCGCCTTTTTGTACCCCGAGGCTCTTAAGTCCGTTGGCGAATTTACAAATTTCGCGGTGTAAGTCGAAATAAGTCAGTACTCGGCTGTCGCCAGGTTCTCCTTCCCAGATTAAAGCGGCCTTGTTTCTGTTTGGGCCGTCGAGATGCCGGTCTACGCAATTATAGCAGAGGTTCGTTTTACCGCCTGTAAACCATTTGAAAAATGGTTTTTCCGAGTCGTCGAACACCTTGTCCCACGGTTTGAACCAATGGAGTTCGCTAGCTGCTTCCGCCCAAAATGTATCGGGATCCTCAATACTTTTCTTATAAAGAGCGTTGTAGGCATCCATCCCGCTTATATGAGCTTTATCCTGGAAAGCTTTTGATGGAGGGAAGGTCCGGTTTTCGTGAAGTACTACGTTGATCTCTTGGGAATCCATGGTGAATCGAGGTATTAAGTATGTGCTCTGCCAGTTCTATAACAAAAACACTTTCGTTAAGATAAAATGTGAGGTCCTGTATTTTGTGGTCAACAGGAAACCCACCTAATAGGGAAGTTTGGAATAGCTTAGATAGGAGTCCAACCAACGTCAGTCTTAGTACCACCCTTTGCGCTGATCGAGAAGCCGGTGTTTCCTGCACCGGGAAGAAAATGGAGCCGGGAATCGGAGTCGAACCGACGACCCACGCATTACGAATGCGTTGCTCTACCAACTGAGCTATCCCGGCAATTCCAAGAACGATCAAACTGGTCCAATTTTTAGGTTTGTAAAGTATTTTGCTAAGCTTCGTGGCGGATGGGCCAAGATTCAGGTTGATTAAGCATTAAGCGTCGCCCATTTTCCCTGCCCCTATGAGCAAGCAATTGGAAGAAGGTACCGAGCTCGCACTCGATTTTTTAAAACTTCGCAAAATTGCATCTGCAGAGGCGGAGGTCGTTCCGGCAGTAGCCCAGGATGCAGAATCCGGAGAAGTTCTCCTTATCGGATATGTCAATGAGCTAGCGCTCAAAACCGCACTGAAGGATGGTCTGGCCATATTCTGGAGCACCTCCCGCAATGAATTGTGGATCAAAGGTAAAACCTCCGGAGATTATTTGGAGTTGGTTGAGACTCGGATCAACTGCGAGCAGAACTCCATTCTATACCGCGTTCGTTTGAAAGGAGAGGGCTCCTGTCATACCAAAGATGCGGAAGGCAAATCCCGTTTTGGCTGTTATTACAGGCGTATCCTTCCGGACGGTACGCTTGAGTTTATTTAGAGCTTGTCCCAAAACAGGCTTTTTTTCGCGGGACGGTTCAGATTATTTTTTTGCTTCCGATTGAGATCGCTCCGAGGGAATCGCATGGCAAAAAAACTCCGTTTTTGGGGCAATTCCATGCCCAAATCGGGGTAACAGGACTTGTCAGCACACAGCGCTACTATAGTGGGGGTTATTCTTTTTTTAGTTTCCTTACGCTGCTTGTGCCAGACGCTTGTGTGTTGCCTGCGCCGCCATTTTGGAGAGTTTCCACAGGTTGTGCTTAAGGATGCACCATTCTATTCTGGTTGTTCGATTTGAAAATCCCTTGCTGCGCAGCGGCGCTCCAAGATAAGCGTTTTTGAACTTGTTATTCCCCGGTGCTTGCGTCGGGGTTGTTGACTGAAGGGAAAGTTTGAAAACCACTGGTTTTCATAGTTTGAGAGCTGAGGGAAAAGACCGGATCGGCAGCAAGCTACCTCCTTCATTTAGATATGCGATACGAAGTGTAGAAGGTAGCTTGCTGCCGAACAGAATATCAAAGATGTCCGCTCAGTCTTTGCGAAGTAAGGAGAATGAATGGTTGAAGGCTGACAATTGACGCCATGTTTGTGCCTTTCATACCCTGTGGTCTCTGCCACAGGGTCTTGATTTAGTAACCACTTAGTATGTAGGTATTTGAGAAATATTATTAGTCTGTACAAGCCACATTATCGAACCTTAACCTTCTACACCTGTGGGAATAGAATTTAAGCGTAAATTCTATTCTAGCCTGGTCAAACTACCATAGATTGATCTTTTTTCTCAGTCGAAGATGTCCCAACAAATTGAGGTTTGATTACTCTTTTAGAAATCCGGCCTTCCTATTACATTGCCCATGTCCGCCCCACGCCGAAAAAAAGCCCAGGACTAGCACTCAACCACTTCGGGATTATGAACGACATTGAGGAATTTTGCCTATAACCTTTTAAAATCTATCTATGCAGACATATCCACGTTCGGGGCATCAATCATGTATGGCTACCTACTCCATCAGAATACGAACCCTGTCAGATAGGTGCCACGGTCTTTACCCGGTGAGCTATCGTACCGCCGTTACTGAATAAGACGGCCGAAGGGGTTGAAGAAAGTGCCGGGATATCTGCGTTAAAGAGACGGACGTTGCATGTCAGGAAACGGAGCGGTCGGAAAACGTCTCAGACGGTACAGCCGGCATGAACGCCAGCAAGAAAGTCAGATGATCCAATAGTACCTGCGAAGTGGGCGAACAAAGCCGGAACACCGGTGGCCAAGTCTATGGAGGAAAGGGGATCACCCAAGAGGAATGCACTTGCAGAGATATTCGCAGCGGACACAGGGCATATTTATAACGTCACTTTCAGTGCGGTTTATTAATTGTCTATAATTCTCCACAACTAACTGATTAATAATTTAGATAACACCTGCCCTTTCGAAGGTTTTTGAAACGTTAGGGTAAATTCGGTTTCGAAATTAAAGTAGATAAATTCCGAGTGAGCTAACGGCTTCCACCAAGAATGCGAAATCCTTCTAGGCAAGTCAGCCATCAAACCCAAACTGTTCGAGCATGGTTATCACCAAATCCCGCAATGCTGACACGGTGGATGCATTGGGATCCGCATCGGTGCAACAGGCAATATAACCGAGGAGCATATCGAGTGACGTTGATTTCCCGTGACTGCTGATCCAGTCATGAAATGCTTCCATGGCAACCAACCAGTCTGTGATTGAGTAGGATGAATCATCAACGCGCTCCATCAGCATCGAAAAATCGGATTTTCCTGGCTGTTTCCCTGCATATTCAGCAAGCACCAGTAACTGTCTTGGGGAAAGGGCTGCCGCAGCTAAATGCTCAAATTGGCCTTCTGTAAGCCATTTTTGAGCCACGAGGCCACCGGTTTTCTCCAACGCCACTGACCAGTGCGCTTCGGGCTGATTCCGCCTAGCCGACAGGCTTTTAGCCAGTTTTTGAACTTGGTTCATCAGGTTAATATTGGCCATTTTTAGCCGTTACTGAATATGCGGATATTTTTAAACGAATCCAGCTTCCTGGCAATGTCTGTTTCATCAGATTTGAGCCAGTATTTTGATATCGCAAAATTCGGAATTATTTCCATACTCCGCGTCATCTTATCCTGTTGTTTCCGGATTCATATGAAATTTGGACACCTTCTTTTTCCTGTATTTTTCTTTCTTATCCTTATCCTTGGCGCTGTATTGATCATGCGTACGGTAGAGGAACAGAATTACGCTGGCCCCAATCAGCCTGTCTACCTCGACTCTTCACAGCGTGCGGTAGAAGTAACCGCTGAGTCTGTGGCCTCCACGCGTGAAAAAGCCCATCAGGCCTTTATCCGCTTTTCCGATTCTTTGATGGAAAAAGATGCCCTGTCCTTTGAGGAAAAGGAAAACATGGGGCAAATACTTAAGCTGGGAGAGGCACATTGGAGTGAGGAGAACTGGGCGCCTGCCTTTTATGCATTCGAACGCGTGCTCAACGATTTGAGTCCTCTCATTGATGAAGGTTTGGGTTTTGAAAAGGCGACAGAAATGGAGGCCCGATTCAGCGACATCTCCCAAAATATTACGAATGAAATTGTGCTGGTTGAATCTACTTACCTAGAAGCTATTAAAACTGCCAACCTGGGTTATAATGCCTTACAGGAAAGAGATTGGATCACCGCCATACAATCATTCGCCAAAGGAATAGATACTTTGCATTTGGTAAAAGCTCAGGCAGCGGAAATTGTGAATAGAAAATTAAATGATGCTTATACCGCTTTGGAAGCTGGAGAAGTACAAAACTCTACGGAGTTGTTTAATGAAGTGCTCACGGTTTATCCAGAAATGGAAGAAGCGATCAAAGGTTTGCAGTTAATAGAGAGTGATAACTCAAGACCGGAAATACCTCCTGCCTTGGAGGTCGAGGCAGGAGAGGAGTCGACTCAAGAATCTGATGAATTGGTGACCAATCTTCTCGTTCCAATAGAAACTTCTATTGAACTGGAAGAGTCTTCAAATCGAGATGTTGCCTTGGGCGACTGGCACTTCTCACGCCGTGAATTTAAAAAGAGCTTGTCTTTGTATATCGAAGTGCAGGCCAAGGAGCCCGGTACACCTGAGTTGGCGGAAAGAATCCTCCGTACCCGAAAAGCACTACAGGTAGAGGAAACGATTCGTTTGATGGACAAAGCTACTATCCTGACCGAGTTAGGGCAGTGGACAGGTGTCATAAAAACTTACCGGCAAATTCTGAATGTGGATCCGGTACACAAAATGGCTCGTCGGGGTTGGGAAGATGCTTTGGTGAGCTTTGTTGCACAAAAAGAGTCAGACCAGTATAAGGAACTCATCCGTCACCACTTAAATGCAAAGCAGTATGCTCATGCCAAAGAATTACTATTTGAGGTGAGGAATATATTACATGATCGGACCAACTTGGATGAATTGCTTCTCCCACTGGAAAGAGAATTGGAAGACCAGCAGTTTCCGGTAAAAATCGTGCTCGAATCGGATGGCGAAACTTGGGTGACCATTCCTGGTAAAATGGCCCCTGAGCAATTTTTAGAAAAGGAGATTACTCTCTTCCCGGGTAAGTTAAGTATTCTCGGCTGGAAAAGAGGTCATAAGCACCATGCGGAATCGTTTGCATTCAGTACCTCCGATGCACCGGAATCCATTGAGGTCATTTGCAATGAAAAGATTGAAGTCGAAGAATATCGTACCTTGTCGTTAGTGGAGCGTATTCCCGCCGCATTAGACGCCATTGATGTTACGGATTTATTGACGGATTTGAGCAGTTTTTCGGCCTGGGTCCGTATGGGTAACACAAATGAGGGCCCCATAAGAAATGAGAGCCAATATGAGAAGTGGGAGGATTCGCTGTTTTCTAAACTTTATGCAGCTCTCAGCCAACAAGCTGATCAGGAATTCGAGATTGTCCACCTGGAGGCACGTGCCCACTTCATTCAAGTGCCTGACGGTCTAACACGTAAGGAGACTATTGAATTAGGTCAGTATTTGATGAGCCGCCAGTAGCCGGTTATTGGTTAACCCGATTTTCTCACGGAGTTGCGAAATTCGGGCTAATATCCTAGGTTGGGTGACAGCCACTTCTCGGCTTCCTCGATGGAAATATCCTTACGTTTGCTATAATCCTTGATCTGATCCTTGGTGATCGGACCTACGTGGAAATAGCGAGAATCCGGATGAGCAAAGTAAAGTCCGGAAACTGAAGAAGGCGGGTTCATAGCAAAATTCTCAGTGAGCTGAATTCCGGTATGTTTCTCGGCATCCAGCAGTTTCCAAAGGGTATCTTTTTCTGTGTGATCCGGAGATGCCGGATATCCTGCAGCTGGACGAATTCCACGGTACTTTTCTTTAATCAGATCCACATGTTCCAGTGTTTCCGCGTGTCCATATCCCCAAAGGTCACGGACTTCCTTGTGAAGCTTTTCTGTTAGGGCTTCGGCAAACCGATCCCCAATGGCTTTAACCATGATCGAGGAATAATCATCTCCTTTTTTCTCAAACCGTTTAGCGAACTTTTCCACTTCAAAGCCGGCTGTGGTGGCAAAGCCTCCGATATAGTCCGCTTTACCGCTGGTCTTGGGCGCAACAAAATCTGCCAGGCAATAGTCGGTGTCACCCTTTGCTTTCTTCTTTTGTTGCCGGAGGAAGTGGAGGGTATGCAAAACTTCGGACCGCGTTTCATCCGTGTAGATTTCCACATCATCTCCTACTGAATTCGCCGGAAAAAGACCATGGACGGTTCTGCAGACAAACGCTTCCTCTTCGATGATTTGTTCTATCAGTTTTTGAGCATCTTTATAAATACTGCTGGCCTCTTCTCCGTACTTGGGATGCCAGAGTATTTTGGGATACACGCCTTTCAATTCCCAGGTCCAGAAGAAAGGAGACCAGTCAATATAGGGAACGATGTTTCCCAGCTTCACCAAGGCTTGTGCCTGAATTCCTGATACGGCCGGTTTCGGGATATCAATCGAATCCCAATCCGTAACGTACGCCTTTGCTCTTGCATCGTTCAGGTTCAGCAATTCGGTGCTGGAAACACGTTGTGCAAATTTTTCACGAATGGTTGCTTGCGACTTTTTCAGGTTATCTACGTAGGCGCCCTTAC
>JAPUIL010000249.1 GCA_027297085.1 Verrucomicrobiota bacterium
GAAATAGAAATCGTGTGCTGGTGTGTTCCAGTCCAGGGCCATCCATTCCATCCGTCCGCAATCCTTTTCATTGGCCTCCCTGGCAAGGGTGAGCAAAAGCTGCTTTCCAATTCCTTTTCCTCGCACATCCGGCTTAACGAACAAGTCTTCGAGGTAGAGGCCGGGTTTAGCGAGAAAGGTTGAGAAATTGAAAAAATACAGCGCATAACCTGCAAGTAAGCCGTTCCAAAAAGCCAAATAACAATGTGCGAAAGTCTGCTCGCCAAACATGTTTTTCCGAATCAAATCCTCAGTAGCAGTCATTTGATGAGTAAGTTTTTCAAATTCAGCAATTCCCTGAATCAGACTCAGAATTCGTGAAGCATCTTCTTCAACGGCTTTTCTTATCTCTAATGACATGCCTAGGAATAATTCGCTGCGGCATGTGAGACGCAACAGGATTGTTAAGGTGGAGAAGAATTGGCCCGCATTTCTCACGGAGTTGAGAGGTTGAGGATTACGACCGATAGGCGAGGGCGCGCACTGCTGTGCGTAACTAAGCCGGGAGGGAGAAACACTCAGCATGTCAGCCCGAAAATGCGTGCAAACGAATATTTACAGAGTGTAATTTGAAAGAAAATCACTCCACAGGGTCGCTTATAAACTAGACCTTCTGCCGTGCCTGTCCAGGGCAGGGGATTTAGCTGATACCCTACTAGCCCTTATACAACTCTTGCGGTGTTCCTTCCATTGGCCAGTCTCTAATTAATTCGATGAAGGCCTGACCTTCCAGAGGTTGAACCTTTGCCTTCAAGCTTTCGGCAGTATCGCCAGGTTGGACAAGAATTCTTTTTTGAACCAGAATGGGGCCGGAATCCACGCCTTCATCAATAAGATGAACGGTGCAACCCGTTTCTGTGTCTCCGGCATCAATGACAGCCTGGTGTACATCGAGGTCCATGAGGCCCCCATGTTTGGGAAGTAATGAAGGATGGACATTAGCCACCTTGCCATACCAGGTCTGGACGAACTGAGGTGAAAGAAAACGCATGTAACCGATACATAGAATTAGGTCGGCCTTTTTTTGTATTAAAAGCTTCGATACTTCTTCATCGAACTCTGCCCGTTCTTTGCCTTTCGCCGAGATAAAACAATCATTCAAGCCATGCGCGCGCGCGCGTTCGAGAATGCCAGATTTTCTTTTATCACTGATGACCGCTGTAATGGCAGCCTGTAAAGCTCTCGCTTCAATAGCTTCAATAACGGGCTGCAGTGATGAACCTCGTGTGGATCCTAGAACCGCGACTCTGAGTGGATTGCCGCTCATTTAACCTCTCAGGGCTTCCATGTGAGTCACGCGCCTTTGAATCAGCTGACTCGTTCCGATGTCTGTTCTATGAAAGAGATTGCCTTTGATCTGACCTACCAGTTGTTCCGCCTCTGCTACTGGCTCACGAACGCCTACCACGGCAGCCGTTCGTGAGCCAGTAGCTACTAAGTATTCGCCTTTCTGGTCTACAGCCCCCAGGAAAAGCTGATCGGGTTTATCCACCCCGTTAATGTCCACCGGAAATCCTTTGTCAGGGCTATCGGGGTAGCCTTCGGGGACGGTGTATTTGCAAACGGACGCTTGTTTCTTAAAAAAAACTTCCAGGCCATCCAAGCTGCCGTTTCCTATGGCTTCAAATATATCCATAATATCGGTTTCAAGAAGAGAGAGCAGGTTCATGACCTCCGGGTCTCCAAACCGGGCGTTGAATTCGATGACCTTTACACTATCAGAGGTAGCCATATAACCTCCGTAGAGTATGCCCTTGTAACCTTCGCCGGTTTTTTTCTTCAAGGCCTCAACCACCAGTTGGTTAATCGCCTGAGCTTCTTCGATATCCTCTTGTTGAAGAAACGGCAGGCTGTGATCCGCATCGCTATAACTTCCCATTCCACCGGTATTGGGCCCCTCATCGCCCTCGTAAGCCCGTTTGTGATCTTGGATGGGAGGCATATGTTTGAGCGTTGTGCCATCGCAGAAACTGAACATCGAGAATTCTTCTCCAATGCATTTTTCTTCAATGACAAAGGTAGAGTTAGCGTCGCAGAGCTTCTTACAATATTCGATAGCTTCCTGATGCGAGTGTAAATGGTCGCCGGATACTTTCACCCCTTTTCCTCCCATGAGGCCATCGGCTTTTACGACATAGTCGTCCTCCAGAGTGCCCAAAAATTCGGGTACACCAAAGAGGTGGCTGAAATGTTTGAAACTTGGGCAACCAGGCACGTCGTAATCTGCCATGAGATTCCGGGTAAACTGTTTGCTGGTTTCCAGCATAGCCAATTGCTTTTTCGGGCCCACAACGGGCATCCCCATTTCCCATAACTTGTCGGAGACCCCTGTTTCTAAAGGAGCTTCAGGACCTACCACTGCGATGGTAACAGCCTGCTCAGACGCATAAGCAGTTACCGCTGCAGAATCCGTGATATTGCCAGTTGTGTATTGATTGGATAGAGCGGCTATACCGGGATTGAGGCTGGAGCCAAAAGTCACCAGCTTGTGAGGTCGTGTTGACCGGGCGATGGATTTAGCAATCGCGTGTTCCCGGGCTCCAGAGCCTACGAGCAGAATAATGTGATTTTCTTGGTTCATGAGGGTGTTCAATAACTTCTTTCTTCGCGGTTTTCGTAGTAGTTGATAAATGCCCGGTTGAGGGCCTGGAAACCACCAGGAGTGGGGTAGTTTCCAGTAAAATACCAATCTCCCTTGTGGTTAGGGAGAGCCTTGCGAAGATTTTCGATGGTTTGATAAATGATGGCCAGTTTTCCATCCCAGAAATCAAATTCAGGACAAACCTTCTGGCTGATTTTGGCGGAAATTTCCTCGTCGGTAAAACTTTCATAGATTCGTTTCACTCGGTTGGTCATCAGCTCTACAGGTTTCTTGGATTGTTCAATACAATCGAGATAAACGTTGCGAATCAGATTCTCCCGGCCCTGATCTTTAAGCAGGTCAATAGCTGCTTCAAAGGCGATAAATTTATGTAGTTGCGACATGTCGATGCCATAGCAATCAGGGTAACGGATTTGAGGAGCTGTCGATACGATAAAGATTTGCTTGGGTTGTAGCCGCGCCAGAATTTTGACAATGGATTGTTTCAGGGTTGTTCCCCGTACGATGGAGTCGTCGAGACAGATCAAATTATCTGTTTCTTCTACGCTGCCGTAGGAAATATCGTAAATGTGGGAAGCAAGATCCGCGCGGATTTTTTCCTGACTGATAAAAGTCCTGAGCTTGATATCTTTGAGCGCGACTTTTTCAGAACGAGGCCAATTGCGCATGATCACCTGGTCAAGAAACGCCTCATCCAATTCCCCGGTCTGAGTTCTTAGAATTATCTCCTCCTTGACCTTTTTGCGTCGATCCTCGCGGAGCCCATCCATCAAACCATAGTAGGCGACTTCCGCCGTATTGGGGATGAAACTGAAGACGGAGTTCTCAAGGTCGTTGTTTATGGCCTTTAAAATAGGTGCAACCAGAGCTCTACCCAGAGCTTTACGCTCTTTGTATATTTCCTGGTCATTTCCACGGGAGAAATAAATACGTTCAAACGAGCAGGATACGCGTTCTTGGGGATCGCGAATCTGATGCCGTTTTAAGATGCCATTGCGGTTGATGATAATCGCCTCACCGGGATTTACTTCCTGGATATCTTCAATGGGCTTAGAAAAAACTGTCATGAGTGGAGCGCGCTCAGAGGCGATTGCAATAACTTCATCGTCCTCGAAATAGTGAAACGGGCGGATTCCCCAGGGATCGCGAATGGCAAAACAATCTCCATTCCCAATCATGCCGGCAATCGAGTAACCACCATCCCATTCCTTACTCGATTCTTTCAGAATCTCAGCCACATCGAGTCTTTCAGATATCGCTTTGGCATTTTCCATACCCGATAGGTCCTTAACATCGCGGTTCTCGTGGTAGAGCCGGCGGTGTTCCTCGTCGAGATGGTAACCGATTTCTTCGAGAATAGTCTGGGTGTCGGTGTCAAATATGGGGTGTTGGCCGCGATTGATAAGGCGCTCATTAAGCTCGCCTGTATTGGTCATGTTAAAGTTTCCGGCCACCATGAGATTGCGGGTCGGCCAATTATTACGTCGAAAGTAAGGATGGCAGCTGGATTCAGAATAACCTCCGGAAGTGCCATAGCGCAGGTGTCCCAGGTAAATCTCAGCGCCAAAATCAAAATTTTCTTTTACCGTAGCGGCAAATTCTGGATGGATGATACCTCCATCAACTTTCTGGTTATAATCCTG
>JAPUIL010000025.1 GCA_027297085.1 Verrucomicrobiota bacterium
TAATTATGGATTCTTTTGGCATCGGTTCGGCTGCGGATGCCGACCAGTTCGGTGGTGAAGGATTCAACGATGTGGGATCAAATACCTTCGGACATATTGCCAAGGCCTTTGCGCGGGGCGATGCCGATGTGGATGGTCGGAGCGGTCCGATTCAGTTGCCAAATCTTAACGCTCTGGGATTAGGGCATGCCTGTAAGAAAAGCTCAGGCTACTTTCCTGAAGGTCTTGATGAAGATGTTGAATTGACAGGTGGCTATGCCTACGCGAAAGAAATCAGCTCCGGCAAGGACACACCCAGCGGTCACTGGGAGATCGCCTGCTCACCGGTGTTGTTTGATTGGTCTTATTTTCCAAAACAGCCCGATTGTTTTACTCGTGAGTTGTTGGATGCAATTGAAGCGAAGAGCGGTGTACTGGGGTCATTGGGTAATTACCATGCATCGGGCACTAAAATCATTGCGCGATTAGGCGAGGAACATATGAGTACGGGGACTCCGATTTACTATACTTCTGCCGATAGCGTGTTGCAGATTGCCTGTCACGAAGAGTCATTTGGGCTGGACCGGCTTCTAGCTCTTTGTGTGCATGCGCGAGAGGTGTTGGACGAGTCGAATCTGAAAATTGGGCGAGTGATTGCCCGGCCCTTTGTGGGAACGAGTGCTGATAATTTTCAACGTACCGGCAACCGGCACGATTATGCTGTCGAACCTCCTTCGAAAACGATCTTTCAACGCATGGTGAATGAGGTGGCCAAGTCGTAGGTATTGGAAAGATTGGCGACATTTACGCCCATACTGGAATGAGCGAAGAGATCCGGGCTAACGGGCATGACGATCTCATGGCTCGCACACTTGAGGTGCTCGAGCGCAAACGGGATCGATCAATCATCATGACAAATTTCGTAGATTTTGATGCGGTTTGGGGACATCGCCGGGATGTGGTTGGCTACGGTCGTGCACTTGAAAAATTTGACCAGGTGCTACCTGGTTTATTGGACCAGATCGAAGATGAGGACTTGCTGATCATTACCGCCGATCATGGGAACGACCCCTCATGGCCGGGAACCGATCACACCCGCGAACACGTGCCTGTGTTGATGTTTGGAAAGTCCGTTCAGCCTGGGCGGTATTATGGATTTCGTGAGACCTTTGCCGATATTGGACAAACAATCATGTCTCATTTTGGGTTACGGGCTATGGACTACGGCGATAGCATTCTCTGACCTAAAATTCTCACCAAATGTGCACAAAAACTCCGTGAGAAATTCGGGCAAATTGTATTTTGTTTCGACCTGGATGTTCACCTCTGTCTTACTGGTGTTCGAACCTTCCTAATATTTCATTATGTCTATACCCACGCCCCATATTGAAGCCAAAGCTGGCGACTTTGCCGAAACCGTTCTTATGCCTGGTGATCCATTGAGGGCACAGTTTATTGCGGAGACATTCCTGGAGGACGTGAAGCAGGTTAACAAGGTGAGAAACATGTTAGGTTTTACGGGCAGCTATCAGGGTAAAGAAGTTTCCGTGATGGGTAGTGGCATGGGGATCCCCTCCATTTCGATTTATGCCAAAGAGCTGTATTCCGAGTACGGGGTTAAGAACATTATTCGGGTGGGAAGCTGCGGAGCTGTGGATCGAAAGATCAAGGTGCGCGATGTGATCATTGGAATGGGAGCGTGTACAGACTCTGGTGTAAACCGGGCGCGTTTTGGTGGTTTTGATTTTGCTCCCATTGCTGACTATGCCCTTTTGAAGAATGCGGTAGCGGCAGCAGAAGCAATAGGTATCAAGCCATGGGTGGGCAACTTGTTTTCGGCCGACCTTTTTTATACGCCACTTCCTGAGATGTTTGATCGGATGGAAGCTATGCGCGTTTATGGTGTAGAAATGGAAGCGGCAGGACTTTACGGTGTGGCGGCCGAATGCAATACGGCGGCTCTAGCGGTTTGCACGGTTTCGGACCAGATTCGTACCGGAGAAAAAATGACGTCGGAAGAACGGCAGACCACCTTCACGGACATGATGAAGTTGACTTTGGATTCCCTGCTTCTCGAATAGCTTACCCTAATGTTTCAAACGCCTTCGAAAGGGCAGGTATTATCTAATTTTGAATCAGTTAGTTGTGGAGATTAATAGACAATTAATAAACCTCACTGAAAGTGGCGTTCGAAAAAAGCCCTTTCGCAGGCTAAAAACGACAAGCGCGAACAGCTGCGTTCCAGCCCGCCAACGGCTTGGTCACGTAGGTGACTACGCTCCCGCGCTTATTGGCAGACTGCGCCTTGCTCTTCATCACTTCTCGATTTTTGAAACAATAGGGTTTAAATAGAAAAGCATGGAGGTATCTCTGGATAGCAAAGCTTTATTGAATGCCGCGGTTGGAGCGTCGGACCGGGCCTATGCTCCCTATTCGAAATTCAAAGTCGGCGCGGCGGTCTTAGCCAAATCAGGAAAAATATACACCGGCTGCAATGTGGAGAATGCTTCTTATGGATTGACGGTATGTGCTGAACGAGTGGCTGTTTTCAAAGCCATATCGGAAGGGGATAAGGAGTTAGAAGCTCTGGCATTGAGCGCTGAAGGTGGAGCGTATCCCTGCGGTGCTTGCAGGCAGGTGCTGCAGGAGTTCAATCCGAACCTTCGAATCTTTTTGGGCGATTCTGAAGGGCAGTTGGTCGCTGAATCGTCCTTGAAGGATCTACTACCAAAGCCATTTGGTCCTGAATGTCTGGAGAACAAATAAGGGACTGTTTACGGTATCTGGATGATTTCCTTTCCATGGAAGACGTATGGGTTATGAGCATTAAAAAAGATTAAAACTTAAAATTTTCTTTGCTTTCAGAGTCCGGGAGCTACTTTTTGGTGTTCATGTTATGGTCCAAGAACCGGTATCTGGGGAACTTTGGCCGACGCGCCTTTTCTGTTTTATCAATTAACATAAATCTTTTTCAACTGATCAAATATATGAAATCTATCTCCAAGGCTTTAGTCCTTCTTACTCTGGTTTTTCTGGCTAGCTCGCTGGCATTTGCGGATCGGGATGAGAGGTTGAAAGAAACCACCGTGGACGCGCTCAAAATGCTCAAAAATACGGACTCCAAACTGAACGATTGGTTTGATGATGCGTATGGATATGTACTCTTCCCCAATGTTGGGAAAATCGGCATCGGCATCGGCGGCGCCTATGGTAAAGGCGAGGTATACAAAAAAGGAGAATTTATAGGTGAAGCACGGTTAACCCAAGCTTCGATCGGGTTTCAATTGGGTGGGCAGGTTTACTCAGAGATTATCTTCTTCAAAGAAAAGAAGAACCTTAGTAATTTTAAAGAAAGCCGGTTTGCCCTGAGTGCCCAGGCAAGTGCAGTAGCCGCTGCGGAAGGAGCTGCCGCAAATGCGAAGTACGAGCATGGTGTAGTGATATTTACAGTGGCAAAAGGTGGTCTTATGTATGAGGCCAGCGTGGGTGGACAGAAGTTTAAGTTTATCCCGAAAGACTGAGCAAAAGGTGATTATAAAATTGCACTGCTAGTGTATATCTCAGGTTGAAATATTCCCGCGCTGTTTGTCCTTGCCTTAGGTCAATCTGGTTACCTGCCTTTGCGAATTGTGCCCGTGCAATTCTAGGGATTGATTGGATACGATTAGCAGGTCTAGCCTGCCTGATAAATTTCTTGGGTAAAGTGGCCACTCGGATCGGTTTTTGGTGTCAAGGAACATGAGTTTAATGTCTCATTCTTCCCACATGTTCCTCCTCCAGAAAATTGCTGTTTACTTTTTCGCCCTCGTGTTGGGGGTGAGTATTCTGTCTGCCCAAATCCCTGTTCCCAACCGGGATAACAAAAGCAACCCTTACTCTGGGAATCCAAATCGAAACAATGTTCCGCCTGCTCAAACACGCGAGGAATTGAGAGAGCAAGAAGAAGCCCAGGATTCTGTATTTGACCAACGGGTTTACAGTGACATTTTTTCTACCGCCTTGCCTTCAATTTTTCGGGAAGGGGAATGGCGAATTCGGCTGAACCCGAAGTTCGGTGATTTTTTTGACGATGACTACGTACGGTTCCCTATCGGAGTAGAGTATAACTTTAGCGATTATTTTGAAGGATTTGTTGATGTGGGAACTTATTTCCCCAATCCTTTCAATAGCGGTGGAAGTTGGGGAACCTACAACTTACGTGTGGGTGGCAAATATAGTTGGTGGAATTTTGAAAATTCC
>JAPUIL010000250.1 GCA_027297085.1 Verrucomicrobiota bacterium
TTCTGCTCGTGGTTACCCACCAGCAAGTCCGCCCAGGCCAATGTTTCTTCAGAAGGCCCGTACTCAAGACCGAGCAACATGAATTCCCGCCCGCCTGCTTCAAAGTAAGAGAAGCTGTTATCACTGGTAACTCCCTGGTTGCCGCCATACCAAGGTTTATCGGCAAAGCGCTTGGGAGAAAATACTGCGTTGTACTTGGTAGAAGCTTTCAACCCTACGTCGGCCGGTTCAGGGTCGATATCGTGATTACCTGGAACCACGATAAAGGGAACCACCCCTTCAATCATCGAAAATGCCTGGTCGGCCACGATCCACTCCACATCCTCTCCCTCCTCCACGACATCGCCAACGTGAATGACGAACTTTACGTTGAGCGAAGCGCTGGTATCCCGAATCCACCGAAACTGCTCACGGAATATATGGGGAAAGTAGGCTGCGTAACGTTGCGTATCGGGTACGACTATCAAACAATATTCCCCGGCATTGATATCTATTTGGATTGGAAAGTCAGCTACGGATTGTGGCTTATCCTCAGCCGCCAGAGGTAGTATTCTGAACAAAATCAATAGACACGCGATTGTCGCAAAAAGTCCTACTCTTCCAGTTAGTTTTTTCATGATAATTTAGTTTACCGGCCAATGCGGAGACGGCTCATGTTCTTCTTCGAAACGTCTTTCAAAATCTTTAACTATTCCCGAATGATTTTTTGAAATATCGTTCGTTTCAAAGGGGTCTTTCTGAAGATCGTATAGCTCAAGTGGTTGATCCATACCATGGCGAACACCTTTCCAGTTTCCAAGGCGTCCCGCTTGCCACAGACGGTCTCGAGGGAATTCCCAATACAGGAACCGGTCCGATAAATCCTGATTCTCTCCAAGGATTGTTGGCAGAAGGCTCACACCGTCCAAGTTTCCTGAATACGACTCACCAGCCATATCTATAAATGTAGGGAAGACATCGACAAACATCCAGGGCGTATCGTCCGTGTCGCCTTTTGATACGACACCCGGCCATTTAACAATAAGCGGCACGCTCAATCCTCCTTCGTAAACCGTCCCTTTAGTACCACGCTTTCCGGCTGCGGAATCAAAAAACACAGTTCGATCATTATTAACAGGACCGTTGTCCGAAGTGAAAAAAACAGCGGTGTTGTCAGCTATCCCAAGACGCTCCAACTCATCGACTATGTTCCCGACATAGCTATCGAGACGCGAAACCATCGCAGCATAGATCTTTGCGTCTTCCGGCCAATCCTTGTCTGCGTATTCATCCAGCGACGGCACTTCCATGTGTGAGTGTGGAATGGTGAATGGTAAGTAAAGAAAGAAAGGTTCGCTTCGATGGTCCTGTATGAAATCGATAGCAAAATCCCGCATCAGATCATTGCTGTAGACCTCCCTGTTTCCATTCTCATTTTCAGGAATCGACTGCCTCTCCTCATTGCGCCACAAGAAGTCCGTAAAGTAGTACGGAGCATGGTTTTGATTGAGGTAACCCAGCCATTCATCGAATCCCATCTGGGTTGGCTGCGCATTCGAATTCGGTTCGCCTATCCCCCATTTCCCCGAAATACCGGTTGCATAACCTCCATTCTTTAAAATCGAGGCAACTGTGGCTTCTTTACCAGTCAAAGAAAGCCGCATACTTCCTTCGCCAAATACTTCCAATTGCCCGCCCACCTTGGGACTGTTGCTGCGAATAAGAGCGTGCCCCGCGTGCAAGCCAGTCATTAGCACGCAGCGAGCAGGAGCGCAAACCGGCGACCCGGCATAGAACTGAGTGTAACGTGTCCCTTCCCTCGCCAGTTGATCGATATTGGGCGTTTTTATTTTCTTCGAACCGAAGCTTCCCAGATCTGCGTAGCCCAGATCATCAGCCATGATATATATGATGTTCGGTCGCGAAGGCTGCACTGAGTTGGAGGACTTTGCTTTGCAGGATGCAAAAATAAAGACACTGCCGATAGACGCCATCCCCACTAAAAATCTAAAAATAGGTTTACTCATTTCTCAATTAATTCCGCAGCCTTATCACTGTGTACAGTATGTGATGCCAGCCACGCAATTGATAAGATGAAACCAGGTACAGGGATCGACCCAAAATCAGGGGTAATACTCTTTAAAGAAGTGCTCACAAAAAGATGACATATGTCATATGTTTATTGACTCAATAACTCAAGCCCCATTTTATAACTCTTTTCTCGATCAATTCCTAAACCAATCGAAATTGAGAATCAGCTCTTTCACCCTATCCCCAAGTCATGCTGGCTCCAAGACTGGATGAAGCACAGGTACGTGATATAAACTAATCGCCGCTTACATTGATGCCTAAACTACCGGAAATGACGAAACTTCGAGTCGCTACTTTGCGATCGTACCCCAAGAAAGGGGATGTTAAGGCCAACAGCGTTCGCTTGCTGGAAATCCTCGATAGAATCGCAACTCAGCACGTGGACGTGGTGGTGACTCCCGAGTGTTTTCTGGATGGCTATATGGTTACCAAACCGGACGTCAACCGACGCACTATCCGCCGTTATGGAATAGATCCGGAGAAATCAGAAATAGGAAAAGCAGTTTCGGCCTGGGCGAAGAAAAACAAGACTTGGGTCATTCTTGGATGCACACGCTTGCTCGATAAGGGCGCCTCCAATTCGGCCGTCGTTTACAATAGACGAGGACGTTACGTTGGAGCCTACGACAAAACCCACTGTCGAGGTCATGACCAAAAGTTTGTGGTGGGAAAGGACCTCCCCGTTTTCAAAGCTGACTTCGGCAAGTTCGGGATCGTCATTTGTGCCGACCGTCGCTGGCCGGAAACCATTCGCACTTTGGCTCTGAAAGGCGCCGAAATCATTTTCAACCCCACCTACGGTCAGTGTGATGAAAAGAATATGTGGGTTATGCGTACCCGTTCCTGGGAAAGCGAGACACCTATCGTTTTTACTCATCCTCGCCAATCGCTGGTTACAGATGTCAAAGGCGAGGTACTTATTGACGAAACCGACCCTCTACCCGGCTTTTCAGTCTGTGAAGTCAACCTTACCAATGTTCGGAAAAAGCGGGCGGACAAGAATTCATTTCTTAATCAACGTCGCCCGGATATCTATAAGCTCTAACCCGAATTTCTCACCAAATGCGCACAAATAGAGTTAAGAAAATAATAGTAAGTGTTTTGTGTGTTTCTTCGGAAATACACTCTGTCGATATCCGCTTGTTATTCTGCGCAAAGCTTGTAGATGTGTCGTCGTTTCACTCCTCGGTAGCACACATTTTTCAGCCTTCGCTAACAGCTACGGCTCGACACGGCAGGCTGACATGCCCAGTGTTCCTCCCTCCCGGCTTCAGTTACGCACAAAA
>JAPUIL010000251.1 GCA_027297085.1 Verrucomicrobiota bacterium
GCCCCTCCGCAGCAACTTTGATCAACTTCCTTTCTTTGAGAGATAATTTATTGCCCGGACTTGCAGCCACGCCTTCTTCAATCATTGCATCACTAATTCTTTTTTCAATTTGCGCTGCAAGTTTTTGTACGTCGTCTGGTTTTCTCACTAATACAACGACACGACAGGCTTCGCGATGTGTTATATATTCCAAAGCCAGCTCAGAAATTTTCTTCAGCAACGGAGCTCCATCCTTGGAAACCTCGTGCAAATGCAGCGCTTTACTGGCCTCAAGTCTTTTTTTGACAACTGGATTGCTGTGATCCTCCTCAGACAACCCAAACTCGCTATTGGAGGATCTGGACTGCCAATGTGTAGCTGACAATTCCAGAACTTTAATACCGCTGATTCCCTCAAGCTCAATATTTGACTGCGCATTCTCCTGAAACTGTTTTATCGACTTCAAGAGTTTCCCAAAAGCAGGAGTCAAATGCGCTTCATCGTGAATAAATATTGTATCACAGCCGAGAAAAGCAGCATGCAGAGGTCGTGTCCGACGACTATCCCCGTAACCAGAGAACAGCAACTTACTGCCAATCATATCAACAGTGCCAATAATAACAGCCGGTTTTGTTGGATTTGATTTCCATTCCTCGTTATCTGCAAGTTCGCCGCGCAGCGTACTCACTGCCAGTGGATTACCTGCCTCATCGCCAAAACAGTCCATTTGTCGCAACTTGCAAGCGGTCGCGTACAGCGCACTTGTACTATCTCCTAGTGCATTTCCTAGCTTCTCCCGAATGGATGAAATCAAATCGGTTGCCTGATCGACAATAGTACGTCGATTGACGACATAGACCAAACGCCTGGGTTGCTTTCTCTCTGGGTTAGCCAAAGCCAGAAGCCACACCACAATGACCATCGTTTTACCAAGTCCAGTTGGAATACTGCACAGCAGGGGAACTTTGCCTTCGACGAATTCTTGATACAAAGCAACTTGCCAAGGAAATGGAGGATGCCCTGTTAAACTTTTGAACAACGATGGGAAGTTTGATTGGTTCATAGTAATGTCTAAGCCACGCCTCCTGACCAAACAATAACTAAATCTTTGTAATCCGCTAACATATTCAATAAATGTTATTTCGTATTCTCAAAGTTGTTACGATTCGTTTTTAAATAAGTTCTCTACCAAATGGAGGGAAGAGTTTCCCAGTGGTCCTCGGCGTGTTTCGACTCGGAAAAATCTGGATGGGTATGAGCGTAAAATTTCATCTATCGGTGATTCGTTAAGCTACTGTAGCACAGGTGGTGTGTCATATGGTGTCCCTGTTAATAAGTTTATCTCTTTTTCTTTTTAGCGGGTTGTTATTCTTGCTTCGCGGCGTTGAGGTGTCGCCCGAAGGGCTCGATAGAATCCGATTTCTTTGAGGATGGGTGTTTCTGGTGGTTCGAGTCGCGACCTCTGGAAGACTGCAACGATTCGGGAGCAAGCTCCCTCCTACATTCTGTTCGGGATGATTGCGGATGGTTCGATCTGTCGGAATTCAGGATAAATGAAGCCATCAGCGCGCCGGGTTCGGTGAAGACACGCGGCGGCTTGCGTCGTTCTCCGCGACCTTTTGATCTTCCAAATTGGAATATCAAATTGGTAAATTCTTTATCTGTGAGGACAAAGGAAAATTCTTCCGGGAATCGTGCAAGATTGCGACGAACGGCCTTGTTGAAATTCCCTGTTGTAACTTTGTAGATCGAAGCCAGATCATTATCCAGAACAACTGATTGATTTCGAATAGTATATATCTTAAGCGTTTCGATTAATTCTTCTTTGGATTTCACGCGTAGTTTTTGCTCAAGACTTTGAGTTCTTCTGTAATTAAGGGTCTTGCAATAGACTGCTTGCACGACAGTCTTCCTGCACATGAGTACCGTTCAGGAAATCGAATCCGCAATTGAGCAATTGCCCAAGGAAGACGTTTCGAAAATTGCCTTGTGGCTGGAGGACCGCCTACAATCGCAATGGGATAAGCAGATCGCGGAAGATGCTGGTTCAGGTAAGTTAGACAAATTCTTCGCAGAACTGACTGCGGATGATGATAGTGAAACAGATCTGGATGAAGTCCTCGGTAAAGAAGAGTTTTAAGAAATGCCTGGCGCAGCTTCCTGAAAATGTGAAGCAAACCGCATTTAAGAATTTTCGACTCTGGCAAGAAAACCCCAAGCACCCATCCCTTCACTATAAGAAGGTAGGAAGTTTTGTTTCTGTAAGAATTGGCATCCATTACCGAGCACTTGGAAAAGAAAGCGAAAACAAGGTCGTATGGTTCTGGATTGGCAGTCATGATGAATATGATCGAATTATTAACCAATTGTAATTCGGGCTATTTCGATTAATTCTTCTTTGGATTTCACGCGTAGTTTTTGCTCAAGACTTTGAGTTCTTTCTTAATATTATTCCTGAGCGCTTTGGGTTTCAGCACTTCGGCATGGCCGCCCCAGGAGAGCGCCCAGCGTTGGATGTCCATGAGGTGATTGAGATGGAAGCGGGCGATGACTCCGCCGTTGTTAATTTCCTTCAATCTCTGACTGGGGTGCCATTTGCGCTCGCGAAGGAAGGGTGCGGCGAATTTGTCGAAGCGTATTTCAATTTCGAATACGTCGACGCCGGTAAAGAGACCAAAGCTGTTTTTAAAATATTCCTGCACGTCGAATTCTGCTGGTGGAGTAAATGGAGCTCCGGTAGGTGCGAGTGCCTCTATGCGGCTTAGCAGGAATTTGCGGGGCTCATTTTTGTTTTTATCCCAAAACACCAAAGCCCATTGATGATCCAGATAAGCGAGATGGAGCGGCCAGAGCGTCCGTGATTCACCACGAACGGAATCTGGCTTGCGATAGCGAATCTTTATCTCCCGCTTTCTCCTAATTGCTTCCAGCAATGGACCAAACCAGGTATGCTCCCTATCGTCATCGTGACCCACTTCGGGAGTGCTCAGAAATGACTGAACCTCTGATACAGGTACGGACACCGCCCCACCAATCACCTGGCTCACTTTTTTAAGTATGGAATCCAGCGCCGTTCCCAGAGCAGTACCCTGCCAGGCAGCAAAGGTCTTGCTGGCTAAAGCAAGAGAAAGCGCTTCATCTCCGCTAACCCTCAACAACGGTAAATACTCATAGGGGCGTTCGCAGAAATAGGTGCCGGTAGACTTCTCCCAGATAATTTCCATCCCCAATACTTTTCGCATATAGGATAGGTATCGTTTTACCTGACGTTCCCCTACTCCCAGCTCTTTTGCCAGACTGACGGCGGTACAGTTTTTATTTGCATTGAGCACATTCATAATGTGCAGCAGTCGCTTATAGGGGGGACCAGAAGAAGAGGAGGACATGAGGTTTTGGGGTAATACTAATCGCCAAAAGCAGGAGCCTTGATTCCTGGCATGGATCCAATCACCAGGCAAATGAAAATTTCAAAAAACAATCAGTCGCTGACATGATATCATTATGATAGCACCTTGGAATCATGCCGAATATACTGATCAGAAACCTTCCTGAGGATTTGCACGCACGCCTGAAAGAAAAAGCAAAGCTCAATAAACGTAGCATTAATCAAGAGGTGATCACTGAATTAACCGATTGGAATGAGTCGGTGGAAAATGCCGAGAATGTTGTGGAACGCAGCAAAGCTCGCATGAGGAATGCTGCTAAGCAGATAGATCGATTGCGTAAGAAAATGACTCTTTTCCTGAGCGCTGAACAAATTGATGAAGCGATCCGTGAGGGAAGAAAGTGATTGTTGTGGATGTAAACGTGCTGGCGGACTACCTGATAGGCGATCAGACATTGAAGGTAAATGCCGCCGCGTTGGCATCCCAATATTCTGCATGGATCGCACCCTCCATTTGGCGTTATGAATTGGGAAATGTTTTGTGGAAAGTATTTCAGTTTTCGAGTCAGCCGGGGATTGATATAAAACAGGCTTTTGATTCTGCTGAAAAGTTGATCGAAGACACGGTGGAAGGCTTGAACTGGGAAGAGATTCCCGAAGTGGCTAACTCGAACGCACTAACCTATAATAATGCCTCTTATGTTTGGTTGGCTCAAACGCTGACTATTCCTCTTTATACACGTGACAAAAAAATACTCAAAAATTGCCCGGAGCTGGCCAGAACTTACTGAAACGCTTCTTCTCACCAAGGTCACGCTTGGTGACCTTGAATATTCGCCAAACAAGGGAACCTTCCCTTTAAAGGATTGCCAGATCCAGCCCGTTAAACTGCTCAAACCCTTTGTCAAAAGTCACGAGTTTGAAGCCACTCGAAATCGCAAAGGCAGCCAGATAGGCCTCAGCCAATACTTTGGGCGAAGATCCAAAATCAAAGCTCAGTTCGGCCCACTTGGATTGCAAACCAACCGGTTCTCTGGATTCACTCACATTGGGGTTTTGGATGAAATTTCCATAATAGGCCCAGGCCTGCGGGAGGGTAAGTGGTTCGCCCTGCATCACAGAAGAATTTACCAACAAACGCAACAGGCCCATTTGAGCTACCCGGCAGATTAAAAGCCTCGAACCGCTTTCCTGGGAGTCAAACCAGTTAATGGATCGCTCGTGATGGTTGTGCCTGGAATCCGCCAACGCCAGCAGCACATTTACATCAGCGAGAACTTCCATACCAGTCAGTTTCTTCCGCCGCGAGCAGTGTTTGGATTTCGTCGTTACTCATATCAAAAGGTTTCCGGTTTCCTATGGGAAGCTTAGGCAGCCTGCTCGAATCGGGCTTTGCATGAACATCACTCAATGTTTTTTGCAATCCACGAATGACAAGTTCGCGTAGCGAAACACCCTGCTCTGCAGCCTTAATCTTTGCTTTCTTGAATAGCTCCTCAGGAATATCAATGGTTGTTCGCATATTTAGATACATATTTATGCATTGAAATATGTCAATCTCCAATTCCCTTTGAATACGTCAGTTAATAACTTCCCGGCAGGGAAATAATAATCGTATTTCATTCTGCTACCTTTGTATTACTTTTGGGTCCATGAAAACTACAGTTCCATATTCCCGGATTCTTTTAATAGTCCCGATAGCGCTTGTTGCCTGGGCACTCTCGGCAAAAGCGGAAAATCACAACCAGCCCAATATCCTGTTCATTTTAGCGGATGACCTCACATTCCGGGATATCGGCTGTTATGGCAGTGAGAATGTCGAAACACCCCACATCGACTCACTGGCGGAGAATGGTATGCGTTTCACGCGCTGTTTCCAAGCTGCGCCGATGTGCTCGCCCACGCGTCACAACATTTACACTGGATTGTACCCGGTAAAGACTGGGGCGTATCCCAACGCCACCTGGGCAAAGGACGGCACAAAAAGCGTGGCCCATTACCTGAAAGAGGCAGGGTATCGAGTCGGCCTGACGGGCAAAAGGCACATAGCCCCAGAAGAGGTGTTTCCTTTTGATTACCTGAGCGAATCGAACGATCCGGATATGGCGGCGCTGGAGGAGTTTCTCACCCGGGATAAAGAGCAACCATCCTGCACCTTTCTCTGCTTCAACGAACCGCATACACCGTGGACTCTAGGTGACCCCAGTATTTACGATCCCGAAACCATTAAACTGCCTCCCTATTTCGTGGATACTCAGGTGACGCGGAAGCACATGGTTAACTATTATGCGGAAGTTAAACACCTCGATGATTCCGTAGGAAAAGTCACTGCTCTGCTCGACAAGCTCAACTTGACAGACAATACCGTGTTGGTGTTTGCCAGCGAACAAGGTAATGCGATGCCATTTGCCAAATGGACCTGTTACGACAGCGGACTCCAGTCTGCCCTCATCGCTCGATGGCCGGGCAAGATAACCCTTGGTTCCAAAACGGACGCGATGGTCGAATACGTGGATATCCTGCCGACCTTTCTTGAAATAGCTGGAGTATCATCCATGGATGTTCTAGACGGTGAGAGTTTCGTGCCGGTCCTGTTCGGGAAAAGGCAGCACCACAAGAAATACGTCTACGCCCTTCAAACCACCCGAGGTATAACCAACGGATCGGAACACTATGGGATTCGTTCGATAAGATCGGAGCGTTTCAAGTTCATCCTAAATCTCACCCCTGAAGCAACATTTCAGAACAATCTCACCGAGAACAAAGGAGGCTGGACCGAATTCTGGCCGACTTGGGTAAAAGCGGCACAATCGGATACATTCGCCAAGGAAACCATTCATCGCTATCAGCACAGACCATCAGAAGAACTGTACGACATCGTTGAGGATCCCTATGAATTCAATAACCTCGCTGAACAAGGCAAATATAAGACGATTAAGAAAGATCTTCGACTTCGCCTGTTGCGTTGGATGGATGAACAGGGCGATCTCGGACAAGCTACCGAGATGGACGCCATGAACCATACCAATAAGCCTGGTCCTGGCTAAGCTCCATTTGAAGAGGTCAAACCTGAATGTCACTCACTTAAGGCCGTTATAAGCGAATCTACGGTCCATTTCCATTCGAGGGGGTCAAACCTTAAATCCCGCATTGGCATGCACGATTGCAAGGAATGACCCCGAAGCCGGTCTTGCTCCGATATTTGACAAAAAACCGCTTAAGTGAGTGCCATTCAGGTCAAACCTTGAATCCCACATTGGTATGCGCGATTACAAGGAATGACCCCGGTAATTGTATTGCTTAATGCAACAATTGGTATTACCTTTGCTCGCATGAAAACAATTACCATCAAAGTGCCTGAGGAACTGGATGCACGACTTGCGATGCGTGCCAAACGACGCGGAGTGTCGAAATCAGAAGTGGCACGGGAGGCATTTGTTCAATTGTTGGGCGACAAATCACAAGAATCGGTTGAGGAAGAACCCTCCGCATACGACATCTTAAAAGATGATCTTGGCTGCATCGATAGCGGCATTGGTGACCTTTCAACGAATCCGAAACACATGGAAGGTTTTGGTAAGTAATGCGAACAACTGTCATCGATACAGGTCCCTTGGTAGCCGCATTCGATTCGAGAGATCAGTATCACAACCTGACCTCTCGAATATTTACTGACATCACCATGCCTCTTATAACATGCGAAGCTGTGGTTGTGGAAACATGTTTTCTTCTTTCAAAATTTCCCGATGCACTCCAACGGTTTGGAAACTGGCTGCATATGGCCCGAATACAAGTTCCTTTCAGAATTTCTGATGAAAGCAGACATGTATTCTCACTCATGAAAAAATATGAGGATATGCCCATGTCCTTGGCGGACGCATGCCTGGTTGTCATGGTAGAACTGAATCCGGAACTTGGTGTGTTCACGTTCGACAAACACTTTCAGATCTACCGTACTGCCTCCAGACGAGTTATCAAAACCGTAGGTCTCGATTAGCTATCAAATATCGTTGTTGATAAGCAGGTTAACAGCTTGGGCACAAATGTGTCTTGCGGATCAGACGGGAGGGACAAAAGTAGAACTCGCTAAAGTGTGCCCAACCACACTTGGTGCTCCATCCCATGCCTGATACCAGCCAAGATTTTGCCCACCTGCACCTGCATACCGATTACAGCCTCCTTGACGGGGCTTGCCGTATTGACCGGCTTGCAGACCGAGTCAAAGAACTGGGAATGTCCGCGGTAGCCATGACCGACCACGGCAATCTCTTCGGTACGATCGACTTCTACAAGACGATGAAAAATGCGGAGCTGAAGCCGATCATTGGTTGTGAGATCTATCTGGTGCACGACCACACTATGTTCGAAAAGCCACGGCGAGAGCGTAAGCGAACGGATGATATCGGCGATCTCCCCGAGGATCACCAGCTGCAACCCGAGGATTTCCCAAAGTATCAGATCCATCATAAAACGATCCTGGCCAAAGATTTTGAGGGTTACCAAAACTTGTCCAAGATGATCTCCAAGGCCCATACGGAAGGTCAGTATTACCGGCCGCGCATCGATATGGAGCACCTGGCCCAGTACAGCAAAGGCCTGATCGGCCTGAGCGGGTGTATCAACGGGGTGGCTTCCCAGTACCTGCTCTATAACAACTATGAAAAAGCGCGGGAAGTAACTGCCGAATTCATCGATATCTTCGGAAAGGAAAACTACTTCATTGAAATTCAGGACCACGGGCTGTCTTTTCAGAGAAAGGTCATCCCGGGCCTATTACAGCTTGCCAAAGAGTTTGACCTGAAAGTGGTGGCTGCGAACGACGTCCACTATGTAAATAAGGGCGACTGGGAACCACATGACGCGTTGCTCTGTATTCAGACTGGCAAGAAACTGGTCGACGAAAACCGGATGAAGTACCCCGCGCACGAGTTTTACCTCAAAAGCCGCGAGGAGATGCTGGAGGTTTTCAAGGAGATACCCGAGTCTTTGGAAAATACCCTCCTTGTCGCGGAGATGTGCGACCTGGAAATTCCCTTTGGAGTCAACCACTACCCTATTTTTGAAAAGCCCCTGGAAATTTCTTTCAGCGACGACCCCGATAACTTCGACCGGATTCTGGACATTTACGTCTCGGAAAAAGAACGGGTCAACGAACAGAACAATAGTGATGAACCGGCTGCTATCGATGCGGCTACACGAAAAGAGTATAGGAAAAACGGCTTGTTTTTATTCGAGTTGTGCAAACAGGGCTTAAAAGAGCGCTATGGCGTAGACTACGAAAAGATTCGCTCCCCAGATGATTCACTACCCTCCACCGCCGATGAAGGAAAAGGATTAGCCCCCGAACGTGGCACGTCAGAGTTTGATAAATTTTTGTGTTCAAAACTTGAATACGAGTTGGCCATCATCATGGGCACGGGCTTCATCGACTACTTCCTCATTGTTTGGGATTTTATCGACTGGGCACGGAAGGAAAAGATTCCCGTTGGGCCCGGACGAGGCTCGGGAGCCGGATCCCTGGTATCCTATGTCTTGAAAATCACGGACATCGAACCTTTGCGATTTGGCCTGCTCTTTGAACGTATGCTCAATCTTGAACGGATTTCGCCACCTGACTTTGATGTGGACTTCTGCATGCGGCGACGGGACGAAGTAGTCAACTATGTCAGGGACAAGTACGGAGAAGATGCAGTGGCCAACATAATAACCTTCGGAACATTCGGGGCAAAGATGGTTGTACGCGACCTGGCTAGAGTGAACGATGTGCCCTACGCGGAAGCCGACCGGATCGCCAAGATGATTCCGGATGAGTTGAACATTTCCTTGGAAGATTCAGTGGCTAAATCGAGCGAGCTGCAAAAAGAGATTCGCGCCAACCCTGTGGCCAAGACCATCGTAGACCACGGCCAGATTATCGAAGGAATGGTGCGCAACACCGGTAAACACGCTTGCGGAGTGATCATTGGCGATCAACCGATTCGAGACCTTGTGCCAGTAACGCTGCAGGAAGGCGATTTAACCACTCAATTTCCCAAAGGACCGGTGGAAGATCTTGGCTTGTTAAAAATGGACTTTCTTGGCCTAAAGACCCTGACAGTGATTTCGGATGCACAAGACAATGTGCAACAAACCCGGAATTTGACGGAATTTGACGTTGAGGAAATCTCTCTGGAAGACTCGAAGACATTCGACCTGCTAAACAGTGGGAAGACAACGGGAGTATTCCAGCTGGAATCCGGAGGCATGCAATCACTCTGCCGGCAAATCGGTCTGAGTACCTTTGAAGAAATCATCGCTTTGATTGCCCTGTATCGTCCAGGACCTATGCAGTTCATTCCCCAATTCGTTGAAGGGAAAAAAGATCCCAAGACAATCAAGGTCCCCCATCCGCTACTGAAAGATCTTGTGGGAGAAACCTACGGGGTGCTGGTCTATCAGGAACAGGTGATGGAAGCAGCAAGACTGGTTGCCGGTTACACGCTAGGAGGTGCGGATATATTGCGGCGCGCCATGGGTAAGAAGAAAAAATCGGTCATGGATGCGCAAAAAGAAATATTTGTTGAGGGAGCCAGGGAACACAACGACATCACCAAGAAAACAGCCTTGGAGATTTTCGGAATTCTGGAAAAATTTGCCCAATACGGATTCAATAAATCGCACTCGGCAGCCTATGCCATGCTGAGTTATCGGACTGCGTATTTGAAAGCCAACTACCCAATCGAGTTCATGGCGGCCATCCTTTCCAATGAGCTCGGCAATGCTGACAAAGTGGCCCACTTTATTAATGAGTGCTCCACCATGAAGATTTCCGTATTGGGCCCGGATATTAATATTTCACGCGACAACTTCACCCCTGTGATCAATCTTGAAAAAGAAAAGGAGAACATCCGATTCGGGTTGGCGGCCATCAAAGGTGTGGGTGATGCGGCCTCGCAGAAGATCATCGAAGAACGCGAAGCCAACGGAGCTTTCGAGAGCTTTGAAGACTTCCTGACTCGAGTTGACAGTAAGACGGTCAACCGCCGGGTGATGGAATGCCTGATCAAATCGGGCGCGTTTGATTGCACAGGCGAAAGTCGTCAGGAGCTAATGGACGGCCTCGACGCCGCCATTAGTTCTGCCGCGGAACAGCAACGCGACCGGGAAAGAGGACAGGAGTCCTTTATTGATATGCTGGCGGAGGCTGCTCCGCCCGCGCGAAATGTGGTATCTTCCAATGGCAAATCAGATTCCAAAGTACCGGCCATGCCGTTGGCGGAAAAGTTGCAGTATGAAAAAGAGCTGCTCGGCTTTTACGTTTCGGGACACCCAATGAATGAGTTTAACGGCTTAGCTCAGGCGATCACGAATTTTGATCCTGAAAAAGCTAACGAACTCAACGACCGAAGCCCATTTCGATTCTGCGGTGTAGTCTCCAACGTTACCAAAAAACTGTCGCGCAGGGATAATCGGCCTTGGGCGTTTTTTAATGTGTCCACAATGACTGACAATTTCCAGATGAACATGTACTCGGAAGCATTCGAGGAATACGGTCACCAATTGAAGGATGGTAAAACGCTGATGGTATCCGGGACGGTTATGAATCGAGAGGGAGATGATCTAAGATTCAGCGTGCGCGAAATATCGCATTTACGCGGCTCCATCTCGCGCATGATAAAAGAAGTCCACTGGGTGTTGGATCCCAATAATCAGGCCGAAGAATTTTTGTCCCTTCTTCGCGATGACCTGGAAAAAAGTCAGGGTGGGTCCACCAAAGTTCAACTGGGTATGATGCTGGACCAAAACCGAGTGTTATGGAGCGAAATCGCTTCCTCCCTTACCTGGCGGATTGACCCTCCATTCTTCGCAAAACTTAAAAATCATCCGTCCGTGCTATCCGTTTTTATTCAGACAGCTCCGGTGCAGGAGTTCGACCAGCTTAAACCCTGGGTGAAAAAAAAGGCACCCTGAAGCCTATCCTGTAAACGCGTGACAAAGCGCGACTCCTGCCGCGTCGGCCTCGTCAAAAGCCAGTGCGTCGCCTAGGGCAAGAAGTTGTTTAACGGTTTGAGCGACCTGATGCTTACTTGCACGTCCATAACCAACCACGGCTTGCTTGACCCGCAAGGGCGGGTACTCAAACACAGGTCTTTCGAGTACAGCAGCCGCGGCGATGGCCGCACCACGTGCCGCGCCAAGAATTTGTGCGGTTTGAATATTTTGTACGTATATGGTTTGCTCCAGGGTAACGATGGTGACCTGAAACTCCTCAATCGCACTGCTGATCGTCTTGTAAATCTCAGCCAGGCATTCCGGCATCGTAGCTTTGCTTTTCATTCGAATCGTTTGACTGCTCAACAACCGGCTTTGCCCGGAACGGATCTCGACCACCGCCAATCCCGTTCCTCGAAGGCTGGGATCCACGCCTAAGATAATACCCTCAACCCTTTTGCGCCCAACCTGAGGAAGTCTCGCCGAAGCATTGGAAGCCGGTAGATTTCCGGCCAGTTTCATTGCCCACAATTTTCGTGCGGATGGCTTTGGCATGTTTAAGGACTTTGGGAAGTTGGATTAAAGGATGCGGTTAGCTTAGGTGGTTGAACTCCATTTGAATAGCTAAAAGATAAGGCGCAAACTCGCCAGCACAGTTACCACAAAGGCGAAGAGTTCAAACCCTTTCTGGGGAATATGCAGAACCACGTATCGACCGAGGAGCACACCGATAATGACAACGGGAGCCAACTTGAGATCGAGTAGAAATACTTCTGGGGTTATCAGTTCAATCGACCATAGGAAGGGGATTTTAAAGAGGTTTAAGAACATAAAAAACCAGGCGCCCGTACCGAGGAATTGTAATTTGTGTAACCCAACCGCCAGAAAAAATAACATCATGACAGGTGCAGCTGTATTGGAAACGGTTGAGGTAAATCCTGCAAGAAAGCCAATTATTCCAATGAAC
>JAPUIL010000252.1 GCA_027297085.1 Verrucomicrobiota bacterium
AAAACGCAAAGGACAAAACGTCCGGCGCAACCCGAAAATCAATATCAATTTTAATAATCCAAGTACTGCCCGCTTTATCTTACTCGATGCTTACATGCGTTATACAGACCGGTTCCTCAATACGCTTCGTACCAAACTCACTGGCTTGAAAAAAACGGCCAACGGACGGGAGATTTTCGAGGCGACTATCGAAGAAGTTTCTGGTATTCCCTTTACAGAATACACAAAACTGGCTTCCAAGGCTCAGACGGAAATGATACTCAAAAACCGTAAGGATTAATTGAATACCGAATTTGGCAACTAAACCTTGTCACCGTCGCAGAAGTCGGAAACCAGTCATCCACCGATGCCCGCCAACCAGATCAGAACAGCGATCACGAGGAAGCAAATACCGATAGAAGCGAGGAAACCAATATAATCTTTCGGTCTTGGTTTGACGAATTCAAGATCCGTGCCGGGGAAGAGAAGACGATCTTCGAATCGATTAGGATTTTGGTAAGATAATTCCAAGTTCTGCAAGTCCGCCTCGTGATCGGGGTCGACCTCCGTCTTCATTTTTACGTAGTAACGATCGAGTGCTTCCCTGGAGTTTCGCGGTGTGAAGAAACTGGCAATGATCAGCACCAGAAACGGCAACACCAGGCGGGTTGGAAGACGCAGCGTCTCGATGGTGGCTTTTGAGGCATTTGCCAGATCATAACCCAGCCATTTGTAGAGGAGGAAATCGATGCGGAAGTCTCCGGCGCCAATCATGGGCGCGTCATTCTGTTGGACGAGGATGAACTTACCGTCTTCTTCACGTTCCTCGATAAATTTGAGCAACTGCTGGTCCTTGGGCTTTACGCCGCCCTGCCAGAAGATCGATTTGCCGCCGGATTGAATGATGATTTCGATAGGCTGTCCAGCAATCGCTACTGGTGGCTCAGCGCCAACCTGATTGGTTTCCCAGGTCTCGCGCCGCGCCACATCCGCCGGCGTCGCTGTGCGCGTGAACGTTGTGGTAACGATGTTGGTTGTGGTGGTAAAATCAGGGTTGGTTCGCATGCCCGGCACGCGGGAAATAACGGCAGGCAGAACGAGGAAAAAAACGAACGAAAAGACGATCGTAATCCAAACAGATGTTCGGTTTGCGCGCCGCCAGAACATGCCGATCCAGAACGGCGCGGCGAAGAGGATCGGAAGCTCGAGTGCCATCTTGAACTGCCCGAATACATCCGCCATGGTCAAGGCAAAGATCGAAGCGCCCACGATGATCACAAGCCCGGTGATCCGGGCGACGAGAATGTAAGTTCTTTCCGAGGCGCTGGGATTGATGTAGGCTGCGAATACGTTTCGCGAAACCAGCGCGGAGGTGACTATCATGTAGGTGTCGGCCGAGCTCATCAATGCGGCCAGGAGACAGGCCAACATTAGCCCTACCAGGCCGATGTTGAGCGGTCCGAGAATTTCCCGGGCCGCCACGCCCCAAACCCGGTCCGGGTCGGCTGCGATTTCCGCATTACCGGCCAGTAAGGCAAGAGAGATCAAGGCTGTGAGCGCCCAGCCCACTGTGCAGAGCCGCTTGAGAAAATTTCCGGTAACCAGGCCGATCCGCGCTTCGTCCTCGCTCTTGGCCGAGCCACCGCCTGTTGCGATGAAGTGGGGCTGGACCACAATGCCGATTAGCGCCAGCAGGGTCAGCGAAATGATATATTGAATAGGAAATTCGCCCGCGCTCGGTCCGGCGAAGAGACTGAAGTAATCGCTCGATACCCGTTCGTGCATGATGGTGAAGCCGTCCAATACTCCCATCGTTGCGGGATCGCCGAATTCTTTAACCAATGCCCAAAGCCCAAACGGAATCAGCAGAACAGAAAGAAGAATGATGAAGATTCCCTGAACGAGGTCGGTCCAGTAAGCGGCGGTGAGCCCGCCAAGCACGCCGTAGATGATGACGATGAAGGCGATTACAGGAACCAGCGTGTATTGCAGATCCATGCCAAACGCGGTTTCGACGCCAAGGAGCGGGACCGCGAATTTGGCGATCGCAGAGAACATCGTCGAGAGGTAGGTCATGTAGAAAATAATGGCGAAAGCAGTGTAGGCAACACCCATGGCCTTGGATTCGTAGCGTTCAACGAACCAGTCACCCAGAGTCAGATGCCGCATGCGCCGGTACCAGACACCGGTGATCCAGTAAATCGGTGTAACGAACAACCACATTAACGCCGACCACACGCCACTCAGCCCGCTGGTCCACCCGGTTCGACCGACCGTAACCGGTTCGTGAGCGCCCGTGCCGGCGCCGAATGCTGCGAAAGTCTGGAGTAGTTTACCGAAACCGCGACCACCCATGAAATAATCCTCCTGGTTTTTGATCCGTCGCATGGCCCAAATGCCGATGCCGACCATGCCTCCGAAATAGAGAATGAGAACCGCGATATCGATCCAAGTCATACGATTGGAGGTAGTGGAACTGAGAAGGGGAGTCAAGACCGGCGACTGCCGATCTATAGCTTTTGACGTGTCATCATTCACTGCTCAATCTTCATAAAACATTACCAATGACCGAATGGCTAAGTTAAGCAGTTTTTCGTTAATTTCCCGAAGCGAGGCCGACGTTGGGGTCAATCCTTGTAATCGCTTGTCTGGCCATAGCCTGTCAAGGCGACGGCTGATGCATGCCACCTGTCCTGAGCTTGCCTGCCCTGAGCCTGCCGAAGGTGTCGATGGAATGCTGGATTGAAGGTTTACCCCTGCTCGAATGAAACGGACCGCAGATTCGCCTAAAGCCGGCTTAACCTAGTGACCTCCTATGACCGACACACCTGAGGACGAAATCGTTTCACCCGTCCCATCGGATTCGAAAGGGCCCAAACTGCGCCGCGCCCTGGGTCCTCGAATTGCGATCGCGGTGGTTGTGGGAAACGTGATTGGCTCGGGCATCTTCCTGAAGCCGGGCAATATTGCGGCCGAGTCCGGAAACTTCGGATTGATCATGACGGTGTGGGTTTTTGGCGGTGTGCTTTGTATTCTCGGAGCGCTTTGCCTTGCCGAATTGGCCACCATGATGCCAAAGGCCGGGGGATTGTATGTCTATCTTCGTGAAGCCTATGGCCGGCCAGTTGCTTTTCTCTATGGTTGGACCGAGTTGCTGTTCGGCAAACCTGCGAGCATTGGCGCCTTGGCAATAGCGTTTATCGGCTCCCTGGGATTGTCGATGGGCTGGCAAATGTCCGGGTTTGTCCAGGCATTGCTGGTTACGTTTGTCGTTGGGACCCTAGCGTGGGTGAATATCATGGGAGTGCTTTGGGGAGGCCGTTTGCAGATGGTTGTGACCATTGTAAAGGCGACCTTTCTGGCACTGGTGGCGGCTTTGCCGTTTTTGTTGATGCCCTTTGTGGACCAGAGCGTGGACTTTTCAAACTACGGAACGACCGTGGAAGCACGGCAAATCTCCCTGTCCGCTCAGGTTGGCGTCGTTTTACTCGCGGTTATGTGGGCCTACAACGGCTGGAACTCTATTATCTTCCTGGCGGAGGAAGTGCGCTCTCCTCAGCGAAATCTTCCCATCTCCCTCTTTGTAGGTATAGGCATCCTGATTGTTTTGTACATCTCCGCCAACTTCGCCTATCACGGCGTGTTGTCGATGGAGGAGATGCGCGCCGCCGGGGATCACGCTGCCGAGCAAATGCTGCACAAGCTGGTGGGTCCACTTGGTATGGCGGCCATGTCGGCGGTCATTATGTGCAGCACCTTCGGCGCTATCAACACCAACCTGTTAGTAGCGCCACGCATCTCTTTTGCCATGGGCAGAGACGGTGTCTTCTTTCGTGAGCTAGGGCGGGTCCACCCGATCTACCGGACTCCGGTGGTGGCCATCCTCGTAACAGGATTGATGGCTGTGGCCCTGGTCTTTCTCGTAGTGCTCGGTCAGCATCTCGTGAGAGATGTCTCGGCGGCCAACTTCGACTCGGCGCTGCTCCAGCGGATTGTCGGTAGTCTGAAGGATGCATCGATTTTTGAACTGCTGACAAATTTCGTCATCTTCTCGGTCAGCATCTTTATTATCCTCGGAGTGCTAGCAGTCATTGTCCTCCGAATCAAACAGCCGGAAAGGGAGCGACCTTACAAAACGTGGGGCTTTCCGGTGACGCCGGTTATTTTCCTGAGCATCTACGTCTGGTTCCTGATCCAGATTTATCTGAACAAACCACTCGAGTCACGAATCGGTCTTCTGTTCATCGCACTAGGGATTCCAGTTTATTTCGCCTACCGCAAATGGTCCTCATCAGCAAAGGAGGAGGAAGGTTAAGCGAGAGTATTTCGAAATTATTGACCTATTCATTGATTCCAGGGTGTGATTTTAAAAGATGTCAAAACACTTGTATTCAGGTAGGGCAGCGGCGTCCTCGCCGCGCCGTGGTTTCTATTTATATGAATCAACACCGTGCGATGAGGACATAAAAGTGGCAGAACGAGGACGCTCTTGCCCTACCATGGGCGGATTGACTTAAATGCCAGATAACTGACGATCATATATAATAATTTCCACTTTCGACATCGATTGAAATCACACTCGCGTCGTCCTTGCCTCCTTTAAAATCTCGACAGAATGGAGCTTTTTGAGTTTTGTTGAGAGTAGGATCTTGATGTTACATAGCCCAAAAAAGTCTTCACTCTTTTTATTACCTGCCGCTCTGTTGCTGTTAGGTACTGGCAAGTCTTTGGTTGCTCTCGAGGGTCTGGAGCATTTCGAAAAACAGATCCGGCCACTGTTGATGGATAATTGCATATCCTGCCACGGTCCTGGGAAACAGGACGGTGGCTTGCGATTGGATGCGAAGGCTGGCTGGAAAGCAGGAGGAAAATCGGGTCCATCAATTGTGCCCGGTGACCTGGCGGCGAGTGCATTGGTCCAGGTGGTTCGGAAAAAGGGGGATTTCCAAACGCATCCCAAGCTTGAGTTATCCAAGGACGAGGTAACTGACATTGAATTATGGATACAGATGGGTGCACCTGATCCTCGCACAGGAAAAGTTAATCGCGAAGCGTTGCCGAACTATGAAAGGGCTAAGGATTTTTGGTCATTTCAACCGATTAAAAAACCGGCTGTTCCATCAGTCAGCGATGAAGGCTGGGCTAGGGGAGCAATCGATAAATTTGTATTAACTGCCCAGGAAAAGAAAGGTTTGAAGCCGGTAGCTGACGCCAGCAGGACCGAGCTGGCCCGGCGAGTTTATTTCGCATTGATCGGATTACCACCAACACCCGAACAGGTCGATACTTTTGTAGCGGACGAACGTCCGGATGCATTTGAGGACCTGGTGGATGAGCTGTTGTCATCTCCGCATTTCGGAGAACGCTGGGGCAGGCATTGGCTGGACGTGGCCCGCTTTGCTGAGTCGAGCGGGGGTGGACGTACTCTGCTCTTCAAAGATGCCTGGCGATTTCGTGATTATGTAATCCAGAGTTTTAACGCCGACATGCCCTACGACCAGTTTGTCAGAGAACAGCTGGCGGGGGATTTACTTCCCTACGAATCAGCGGAGCAACGCAGCCGGCAAATTACTGCCACCGCGTTTCTCGCGCTCGGTCCGACAAACTACGAGCTGCAGGATAAACAACTGCTGCGCTACGACGTTATCGACGAGCAGATTGATACTTTGGGAAAGGCTTTCATGGGTATGACCCTGGGCTGCGCCCGTTGCCATGATCATAAGTTCGATCCAGTGCCGACCGCGGACTATTACGCCATGGCCGGGATATTTAAAAGCACCCGAACGCTTTTCAATTACACTGACAACGTAGCTCGCTGGATAGATACAAAACTCCCGCTCGATGGAGCCGAAGGCGAACAGCTTGCCAAAACCGAGGCGATGGCGAAAAAGTTGAGCGCTCACTTGAACGTCAAAAAGACAGAACTCAAACTACTCGATAAGAAGGGTGACTATGCCCCCAAAGCAGGAGAGCCGAAACCGGCAAGTCAGTTTGCCGGAATCGTTGTGGACGAAAGAGCTGCTAAGCAAGAGGGTGACTGGAAATTCTCCCAATACTCGCAAAACTATATTGGTGAGGGGTATTACCACGACGGGGATAATTACAAGGGAAACTCGTCTCTAACCTTCCGACCCACTATTCCATTTCCTGGACGCTATGAAGTTCGATTGGCCTATTCCGAGGCGAAGAACCGGTCCAGCCGGACTCCCGTCACCATCAGTCATGCCAAAGGAGAAACTTCCATTTTAGTAAATCAGCGGGAAGCACCTACCATTCATGGACGGTTATATTCGCTGGGCGAATTCTGGTTTGAGGAGGATAGCGATAATTACGTTCGAGTAGCTAATACTGACACAGATGGTTTTGTAGTAGTCGATGCCGTTCAATGGTTGCTGGCGGCCAACTACGCAGAAGTTGCCAGCCCAGAACAGGAGGCACACATCGCCGCCTTAATAGAGGAAGTCAAAACCCTGGAAGCAGAGCTAACGCCGCTGGAAGCAGAACTGAAGAAACGCCCCCTGGCGATGTCGGTTCTGGACGATACGAAAATCAGCGACTCAGCCATTCGCATTCGCGGAGAAGTGCACCGATTGGGCGAGTCCATCCCACGCGGATTTCTGCAAGTAGCCACATTGGGCGAAACTCCAAAATTGCCGGATACCGCCAGTGGCCGCCGGGAACTAGCAGAATGGATGGTCAGTCCCGAGCATCCGTTGACCTCTCGTGTGATGGCCAACCGTATCTGGAGCTGGTTGTTTGGCACTGGACTCGTTCGTAGTGTCGACAATTTGGGTACGACCGGAGAGCTGCCCTCGCATCCGGAGTTGCTCGATCACCTGGCTATTCGACTGCAGGAAAATGACTGGTCGATCAAAGCGACGGTGAAGGAGATTCTTTTATCACGCACTTGGCAGCTTTCCAGCAAAACCGACCCAAAAGCGACGGAACTGGATCCGGATAACCGGCTTCTGACTTCATATCCTCGACGTCGACTGGATGCGGAACAACTGCGCGATGCCATTCTGGCCGTGAATGGAAAACTCGATCTGCAAATGTATGGACCGAACATTGAAGGTGCCGGCGAGATAAATGCCAATAGCACTGCCGCACAATTGATAGAATACAATTATGTATTCAAAGATTCACGACGGAGTGTTTACACCCCTGCGTTCCGCGTAAAGCGCCATGAACTGTTTGAGCTGTTCGACTTTGGAAATGTCAACTTTACCATGGGACAACGCAACACCAGCACCGTAGCCCTTCAGGCACTCTACATGCTGAACAATCCGTTCGTGATTGAGCAGTCCCGGCATGCCGCAGAGCTCCTGCTTGCAGAGGTGGAAAATCCGGAAGAACGCATCGATGTTGCCTTTCGAAGGACGCTGGGGCGGGTCCCTTCAGCCCAGGAGTGGTCGCTGGTGAACTCTTATCTTGAGGATGGACATTCCGGAGATTCTGTAGAAGATTGGGCTTCTGTTTTCCAAACGCTCTTCGGCTCCGTCGATTTCAGATATTTAAATTGAAGTAATTAGGATACCTTTACCCATGAACCCGAACCTCAAACCCATTTCCAGGCGTGACGCGCTACGCCACATGGCGTGTGGGTTTGGCTACATGGCCGCCGCAGGCATTGCCCAACAGGCAGCAGCTGCATCCAGAGGCTTAACCTCATCTATTAAAAATCCGCTCCTGGCGAAAGTCCCACATATAGTTCCGAAGGCCAAACGCGTTATCTTTCTTTTCATGGCGGGTGGGGTGAGTCAGGTCGACAGCTATGACTACAAGCCCCTGTTGTACAAGGATGATGGAAGAATGCTGGATTTTACGGACCAGCGTATTCTAGCAAAGACGGGTATGGGCTCCAATCAGCGGGTAATGAAACCCCTGTGGGATTTTAAACAACGCGGCGAAAATGGAGCCTGGGTTTCCGAGCTGTTTCCTCATATGGCCAAGCACACCGACGAATATTGTATCATTCGTTCTATGCATACAGAAGGTGTCGCCCATGGACCCGCCACACTCTTTCTCCACACCGGTTCCACCAACCTCATTCGTCCCTCAATGGGCGCTTGGGTGAACTACGGATTGGGCACCGAAAACCAGGATATGCCCGGATTCGTCAGCTTGAGTCCTTCCATGGGTAATGGTGGTCCACGGAACTACGGCAACGCTTTCCTGCCCGC
>JAPUIL010000253.1 GCA_027297085.1 Verrucomicrobiota bacterium
TGCGAGGTACACGGATTGAGAGAAGGAGAAAAAGGGTCGAAGGAGAAAAAGCGAAGGAGAAAAAGGGTCAGTCCAATTAAACATGATTAAGCCTTTCTCAATCCTCGAGACAGCCGGACAATGAGAAGAGACGGCCCCGGATGGCACTGCTAAGTTAAGGCGGCTTTTGGCGAATCTGCGGGCCGTTCCATTCGAAGAGGTCAAACCTTCAATACCGCATTCCTTAGACAAGCTCTGGACTAAGTGGCATGCACCAGCCGTCGTCCTGAAAGTCTATGAACGTCTATGGCTAGGCACGGCGATTGCGAGAAATGACCCGTTTTGCCCTAACTCCTTTCAAAACCCAGTCGCTTTGCTTTAATTAAATGGCAACAAAAATTCATGGTTAATTGGACTGACCCTGCTCGTTTATGGTCAAATCGCTTAAGATTTTGGCACGTTCACAGAATTTTTCCTTTTCACGAGTATATATCCCTAAGTTCGCACTTACCGAGCGAGCCGTTCCCATATGCACCTCGGACTAGTTAGTAGAAAACATTGAAGTCTGCCCGCACGTCAACTAGTAGATAGTCAATGATTCAGCCATATTGCAATTACCCTCAATTTCCACCTTCAAACTTCACCCAACACTCTTCAATTCACCTCCCCATTCTTGTCGAGCGCAGCCCGTGGCGAAGACCGAAAAACCCCTCCCGGTGGCTCCGCCGCCTACCGAGTTGTTCCGGGCTTTAGCGACATGACAACAAGAACCCAAACGACATCACTCAAGCAGTTTCGTATCAGTAACTGCTTGTCGCACTTTGCCACCGCGCTGTTATTCCTAGCAGGTGCGCAAAGTTTCGCACAGGAAGGCCACACTTATACCAGTGAGGCCATCGAGAACGGCTCCCGAATCTATGTGCGGCAATGTGCTTTGTGCCACGGGCTGGGCGGCGGATTGATAGCCGGTATCAATTTGAGTGGGGGGCGATTTCGCAACGCAGTCACCGACGACGACCTGGGCCGGGTCATCTCCCAAGGAACTGCAGAAGGCCGCATGCCTCCATCCAACCTGAGCGGAGCAGATCTGGATGGGGTTATCGCATACATTCGCGTTGGCTTCGACCCCGAAAGCGGTGATGTTCGAATCGGTAACGCCGCAAATGGCCGGAAGCTCTACGAAGGTAAAGGCGAGTGCATTGACTGCCATCGAATCAAGGGTCGAGGTCCTCGCACGGCACCGGATCTTAGTGACATCGGGTTGACACGCTCACCTGCAGCACTTCAACGATCCCTGCTGGATCCAACAGCGGCGCTCTTGCCTATCAATCGTCCAGTTACGCTCGTCACGCGGGATAAGGAGACGATCGTTGGGCGGCGGCTAAACGAGGATACCTACACCGTGCAGCTGATCGACTCCGAGGAGCGGCTTCGCTCATTGGTGAAAGCTGATTTGGTTAGCTACGAAATCAGTGACACTGCTACTCACCAACCCACAACTTTGTCCAATGACGAGGTAGCCGATCTCATCGCTTACTTGCTGGCTCTGAAGGGTGAACTATGAACACACGAATTATCTCTTTAGCCATGGGAGTTATGTTGGGCTCTCACGTTTCCGCCCAGTTGGATTTCGAGCGCATTCTCAATGCTTCGAACGAACCGCACAATTGGCTCACCTATAACGGCAGCTATGCAAGCCAGCGCCACAGCAAACTGAACCAGATTACCCCGGACAACGTCGATAGGCTGGAACTCAAGTGGATGCTGCAAAATCAGGTATTCGGTGCCTGGCAATCCAACCCCATCATTGTCGATGGCATCATGTACTTAACCGAGCGGCCCAACGACGTCATGGCGTTGGATGCAGTGACGGGCCGGGTGTTCTGGATGTATCACCACAAACCTGCGTCGAATTTCAAGGTTTGTTGCGGCGCCAACAATCGCGGCGTTGCAGTCCTGGATGACAAGGTGTTCATGGGCACCCTGGATGGCCGTCTCATTGCCGTGGATCGCATCAACGGCAAGCCACTGTGGAATGTCGAGGTCGGCGACGTCAATTTGGCCTATTCTGTCACCATGGCACCTCTCGCGGTGAAAGACAAAATCATCGTCGGAGTAGGTGGAGGAGAATTCGGCATCCGCGGGTACGTAGTCGCTTATGACGCAGACACTGGCGAGGAAGCTTGGAAGTTCTATACCATCCCCGGACCAGGAGAACCCGGTCACGACAGTTGGGAGGGAGACGACTGGGAACATGGCGGTGCACCCGTGTGGATTACCGGCTCGTTCGATCCCGAACTCAACTTGATGTATTGGGGCGTGGGTAATCCAGGCCCAGACTGGAATGCCGGGCAGCGTCCGGGTGACAACCTTTATTCCGATTCGGTGATCGCCTTGGATCCGGACACTGGCGAATTGAAGTGGCATTTCCAGTTTACGCCCAACGACGGCTACGACTATGATGCGGTACAGGTCCCCGTTTTAGTAGACAGGGACTGGCAAGGCAAACCCGCCAAATTGATGTTGTGGGCAAACCGCAACGGATATTTCTACGTACTGGACCGGGTCACTGGCGAGTTTTTACTGGGCAAGCCGTTCGTCAAAGTGAATTGGTCAAGTGGGCTAGACGAGAACGGGAGGCCTATTCCAACGCCGCAGCCCGAAGGCAAACCAACCTGGCCCGGTAATCAGGGTGGCACCAATTGGTACCCACCTTCTTACAGCCCACGTACTGATTTGTTCTACTTCAGCGCTTGGGAGAACTACGCCACCATCTACCAATCCATAGAGCAGGAGTACACGCCCGGCAAGGCTTTCCTCGGTGGTGGCTTTACCGTACAAGCACCGGTACACGGCGCACCAACCATCGGCATCGGCCGAACTTCGCCTATCAACAATTGGACCAACGAAGTTGGACACGCTTCACTCATGGCCATGGACCCGGACACGGGCCAGGTGGTGTGGAAGTATGAGCAGTTCGACGTCAGCGACAGTGGCATGCTGACAACTGCGTCAGATCTCTTGTTTACGGGCGGACGAGAGGGCTACTTCCACGCGTTGGATGCCCGCACTGGTGAACTTCTGTGGAAGGTCAATCTGGGCGGCCAAATCGTGATGGCGCCTGTCACCTATAGGGTGGGTGGCGTGCAATATGTGACGGTCATTTCCGGGAATGCGATGGCGACGTTTGCCTTGCGTGACTAAGAGGTCAAACCTGTGGTGCGGACATCCTAGCCCAGATTTCTCACGGAGCTGAGATGTCGAGATTGAGGATTGCGAGGTGAGGTGAGGACGTGACAGTTTTAGGGATCGGGCTCGTTGCTGCTGAAGTATTTATGCTTTTCTGGAACGAAGGAAGAGCGGTCAAGAGATACAAAGATCTCAAAGAAGGGGCCGGGCGAAAGGGGTCCATATCATACCGGCGAAAGATGACCCCTTTTCGTCCCCTTTTTCCTCTTCCTGACCCTCTTGGATTTTTGAGCTGGCAGCAGACCAGTAGAATTGAAGGGGCTATGGAGACTAAAAAAGCTATTTATTTCTTATGCAGTAACACGGTGAATTCTTTGGCTGGTTCATAGTGAGCGATCCCTCTAAGTGGTGGCCCGTTTCCAATGGCTTCCAATTTGAAATTTGAGGACAAATAATGCAAATAAAGTCTACAGATTTGTATGGAGAGCGCTCCTAGTGGACAGCGATGACTCCCTACTCCGAACGGAGCAAATTCGTCTAGCGAAAATTGATTGTCCAAAAATCTTTGTGGGTTAAAGGTAAAAGGATCCGAAAACACCTCGGGTGATTTATGAGATTCCCACAAGCATAGTCGAGCCAATGAACCTTTAGGGAAGAGGAATCCTTCGAAGACGAATGATTTTGTGACATGGCGCTGTAAGCGGTCAATTTGATTTAATCTCAAAGATTCCTGAACGAAGGCTTGAGCGATACAGTCCTTTTCATTTGAGAAGGTATTGGAGTCATTGGAAATACGAACAAAAAATTCTGAGTTATCGACTGCGTATTTGGTTACCCATCGCATCAGACTGTAAACAGCAAACCTTCCGGTCTCCACCATATATATCAGATTCACTAACATGGTTTCATCCAATGACCCAGAATCGTGGATTCGGCCTAAAATACTTTCGCTAACCCCACTCTGTTTGGAATTACTAGTATCTTTCAGGGTATTTAGGAGAAGTGTTTTCAATTCTTCCAAGGCTTCTAGTTGCTTATCTCCCAGGTAAAAGTGCCAAACCTTGTCCCACATCTTTCGGTAGATATCTGTTAACTGATTATGATAGTTTGTACCGTACTCGGCTCCGAAAAATATATGAAGCATGATGGACTGCCCAATTGTATCCATTGCATCGATATACTGTTGAGCAGTTGGTTCATTATTTTGATTTGAAACATAATCTTCTAGTGTTTCTGCAATAATAGTCCTATGGAATTCTCGGTGAGTTTCCATCGCGCCAGGTTGGATTCCTCTCATTAAGATGGATCGATACTTTTTATGATCAGCTCCTAACATTTCCCTCATAAATCCTTTTGGAATTACCGGTTTTAATTCGAAAGAAGGTGCGACAAGGTTTTCATTATGTTCGGCTAGTAACTGGCGACATCGTTTCAATCCAAGGACACAGATGGTTAAATAATTCCCCATTCGAGCTGTGAGAATGGGTCCGTGGAAATTGAACTTTTTAAGTAGGTAGGTTTGATCCTTGATTTCCCGGGTATATATATTCCCAAGGTTACCTGGTGGAAGTTTTGGGGTTGCAAAAATATTACTCAACCATACTCGGCCCGCTTTCATAAAGCCGAGAAAAGAGTAAGCTTTAACAAGTATGTTGGCAGGCATGTTTGGTTAATTTAACCGTGAATTCTCTGGCAGGTTCACAAGGATGATCCGTCCCATAAGCTGGTCCATTTCCAAATGACTGATAGGAAATTG
>JAPUIL010000254.1 GCA_027297085.1 Verrucomicrobiota bacterium
CTGGAAGGGTGCGGTCTTTCAACCAGGTCTGCATGGCGGGGACGGGGACCATGCTGTGTGGGAGAACGTTCATGAGGTGGCCGCCTTTCAAAGCTAATTTCCAGGCGGTTGGACTACTGGCCATGGTAGACCAGGCGCCCATGGGTGGTGCGGCAATCTTTGACATCGGGGCACCGGTCTGTTTGCCACGATAGCGGAGTTTGAGGAGGAGATCGGGAATCGGTATATCCACCGGACACACTTCGTTACAGGCTCCGCAGAGGCTGGACGCCTTGGGTAAATCGGCCAGCTCGGGAAAGCCTTCCTTCCCAACGAGATTAGGAGCCAACACGGCGCCAATGGGTCCCGGGTAAGTATGGCGATAAGCATGCCCGGAGGCCTGGCGAAAAACGGGGCACACATTGAGACAAGCCCCACAACGGATACAATGCAATGCCTCCCGGCAATCAGAAGCTAAGGTCTCGGTTCGACCATTGTCGACAAATACTACATGCATCTGCTCCGGACCTTCGGGTTGATTCTCGGAACGGGGCCCTCCTATAAACTCAGTATAGACCGACCAGTGCTGACCAGTGGAAGAACGAGCCAGTAAATTAAGGTAGAGGGACAAGTCTTCGTCCCGTGGAACGAGCTTCTCGATTCCCACCACAGCGATGTGTACCTTTGCCGCGGCGAGACCGAAGCGGCTATTCCCTTCATTGGTGACCACTACTATACACCCTGACTCAGCGGAAACAAAATTTGCACCGGTCATGGTGCCGGTGGATGACAGATATTTCTCGCGAAGAAATCGGCGGGCCTGCCGGGTCAATGTCTGAGGATCTTCGGTATACTCTCCCAACCCGTGTTTCTCAAAGGTCTCGGCAATCTGCCGTTTATTTTTATGGACGATAGGCGTAACAATGTGACTGGGATGATCGTCGTCCAGTTGCACCACAAATTCGCCTAAATCACTTTCCCAGGTTTCGATGCCATTCTCCTCCAGAAAGGGCCGGATTTCGATCTCTTCGGTGACCATGCTCTTGGACTTACAGAAGCGGGTGATATTGTTGGATTTAAAAATATCCAGAATTTGGGTACGGGCAGATTTCGTGTCAGTCGCGAAATGCACCTGCACGCCATTCGACTCCATTTTTGCCACAGCCTGTTCCAGATACTGATCGAGATAGCTGATGGTATGACGTTTTAATTCCCCAGCCAAATGCCGCATTTCATTGGCATTAGGGAAGTCGCCAAACAAAATATTCTCCCGTAAAGTCACCCTGAGACTGGTAGCTTTGTGGATAGCCGTGCTAACCTCAGGGTTGAGCTCTTTGGCAAACTGGTCGATAGGTTGAACACGCATGGCGTTGTTAGAAGGTAGAAGGTTGAAGGATGGATTTAAGGATGAAAACTGGAAGCATATTTTTTTTACCGCTTAAAGACGCTTAATTTCACTTAATTTGAGGAATCTTAAGGGATGAATTTATCCAGAATAAAACGGCGCCATTCCACGCCCTTTGGAGCGCCGAAATTGATAAGATATCCGATAGGTTTCCTTGTGATGTGCATGTAATTGAGAAGTTGTTGCTCGTGATCAGGCGCGAGGGCTTTGACGGCCTTGAGCTCCTCACAATTTTACCATGAACGAGCAGATCTGGAATGTACCTTTTCTTGAGACAATAACCTTTATAATAAACGGCCAGCTCAGAATGTCACTCACTTAAGGCCGTTATAAACGAATCTACGGTCCATTTCCTTTCGAGGGGGTCAAACCTTAAATCCCGCATTGGCATGCACGATTGCAAGGAATGACCCCGAAGCCGGTCTTGCTCCGATATTTGACAAAAAACCGCTTAAGTGGGTGCCATTCCGGCCAGCTCCGATTTTGAGGAGAAGGGGATATCTCTAAAACCTAACCCCAGCTCCAAGCTTTCTTGATAGAGCTCCTCACTGAGACCACTGCCCAGTTCTTTGAACACTTCGAAAGCTGCACCCATCAAGGCATAGCCTTCGTTTCCCAAATACTCTTTATTTTCTGTCACTATTTTAAGCGTATTTTAAGCGTGATAGCGTTAACCCCCTAAAGGAGGTAGCCCGCCTAGATTAAGTGGTGCCCGGCGGAGCCGGTATGTTTAGGGATGAATTTAGGTTCTTTGTCACGTCTCACTCCTTGCTTCGATAATTTATCAATAAACTGCTTAGCAGTGCCATTCACCATTAATTCAAATTTAGCGCATCGCGCAACACTTGAGCTACATGTTTGACCGGGTATGGGGTTTCTTCCTTCTCGGCCAGGCCTTTTTGGTGCATGAGGCAGCTCATATCTCCAGACACGATGAGATCGGGTTGGGCGGCCACCATATTTTGGATTTTCAGGTCACCCATGGACTTGGATATATGAGGAAAAGTAACGGCAAAAGTACCTCCGAATCCGCAGCATTGTTCGGGCTCCGATACGGAAACGAGCTCCACGCCATCGATCGATCCTAACAGTTTTTCCATGGCTGGACCCGATTGAGTTCCGCGAGTATGACAGGAATGGTGCAAGGCAATTTTGGCATTCAGTTTGCTCGGCCATGACTCTAAACCCAACCCGTTAACCAAAAAGTCGACCAGTTCCCAGGTCCGGTTACCGAGCGCATTGATCTGCGGCAGGTCCGGCTCGTTTTCAAATTCTAGGGGTGCACCATGAAAGACCATCGCGGCGCAGGAGCCGGAAGGCACTATGACCGGTTTGTCTCCCTTGAAAACATTTACGGTGTGACGGACCACCTTTCTGGATGCAGTCCAATCTCCTCCATTAAATGCGGGTTGCCCACAGCAAGTCTGTCCTTCGGGAAATTCCACTTCGCAGCCAACATGTTCGAGCACCTCAACGGTGGCTTGTGCGACATCGGCATAAAATGCATCGCAAAGGCAGGTTGCCATGAGTTGGATGGAGCGGCCGTTAGGGCGAGAATCTGGAGCAGTAGACATTAGCAACGTTTTCGAGTATTTATCGCGCCTGCCTTCGCTGAAAGCTTCGGCACGGCACAGCGGAGACGCAGAGTCGTAGAGTGGATTTGAAGATAAAAGGATGAAAAAGGCATAGTTTTAAACTCTGCGTCTCTGCGTCTCCGCGCGAGATAAATTTAACAAAGTCATTCAGCTAAAAAAGAAGTAGGTCAAATGTTGCCGGCTTCGATTATTTGTTTCAACCGTTCCACCGGCTCCTGCCATGCTTTGGCATTGTCGGGTGAATAGGAATAGGTGGAGAATGATCGCTCAACGAGTTCACGGCCGGCTTGGAGCGACTCGATTTTACCGGCACCACGCATTTGCATTATCACATTGCCCAAAGAAGTGGCCTCCACCGGCCCGGCCTTCACCTGGCAATTCAGAGCGTTGGCCGTGCATTGGTTCAGGAAGTGATTTTTGCTTCCCCCACCGACAACGCGCATTTCTGACAGACGCTTTGAGGTAAACGAACCCAGTTGCTCGAAGATGATCCGGTATTTACAAGCCAAACTATCAAACACGGTACGCAATAACTGAGCCTGCGTGACCGGGATGGGCTGGCCGTGCTCCCGGCAAAAATCCCGAATCCGACCGGCCATAGGACCAGGACGGGCAAAGGAAGGATGGTCGGGATCAATGATCGAACGGAATGGTTCAGCTTCCATGGCAAAATCGACCAGGTTCTCGTAAGTAAATTCGTTCCCTTCCTGAAACCACTCCTCCTTCAGTTGCTCCACCAGCCACATGCCACAAATATTTTTAAGGAACCGCGTAGTTCCTTCCACACCCGCTTCATTGGAGTAGCTAGCCTCCATGGTTTCCGGTTTAATAAGCGGATGACGGGCCTCTATCCCCATGAGCGACCATGTGCCGGAACTCAAGAATGCGGGCGCTTCGTCGCGCAGCGGTGCACCTGCCACCGCGGAACCTGTATCATGGCCAGCCACGGCAAAGACCGGCACCGAGCCCATCCCGGTTTGCTCTTGCACCTCCGCAAGCAAGTTTCCAATCAACTCCCCCGGCTCGGTGATCTTACCAAAAAGGTGTTCAGGTAAACCCAGTCTATCGATCAAAACATCGGACCACTTGCCTGTCAGGGGATTTAATAGTTGGCTGGTGCTTGCGATGCTTCGTTCCTGGATGATTGCTCCGGACAACCAGTAGTTGAAAAGGTCTGGCAAGAACACGAGGTGGCTCGCCGTTTCCAAGGAGCCGGTTCCCGATTCCTTTTCAGCAAACAACTGATTAATGGTGTTGAAAAACATGAACTGAATACCCGTCTCTTTGTAGATGATCTCACGCGAAATGATTTTATGGATACGTTCCTCTATTCCATCGGTACGAGGGTCGCGGTATTGGAAAGGGTTACCCAGTAGTTTACCCGTTTTATCCAACAAGGCGTAATCGACACCCCAAGTATCCACCCCAATTCCCGCAATACGATCTCCATACAAAGCTTGAGCTTTGGACAGTCCGTCCAGGACATCTGAAAACAATTGCAGCACATCCCAATGAGTGGATCCCGCCACCTCCACCCCATTGGAAGGAAAGCGATTCATCTCCCGTAACTCGATTCGTTGACCATCGAAAACACCAGCCATGACTCGGCCATTACTGGCCCCAAGGTCGATTGCGAGGTAAACGGAGGCGGATTTCATCCGGGGTTCTGGGTAAAGAGCTTAGGTGAAATGGTGAAGTGATAGAAGGTGTCAGATTGGAATGTCACTCACTTAAGGCCGTTATAAGAGAATCTACGGTCCATTTCCTTTCGAGGGGGTCAAACCTTAAATCCCGCATCCATTCGACAAGCTCATGGCAGGTGGCATGCACCAGCCGTCGCCTTGAAAGGCTTCCAACTTCGCTCCAGCTACGATGGACATGATGGCTAGGCACGGCGATTGCAAGGAATGACCCCGAAGCCGGTCTTGCTTCGATATTTGACAAAAAACCGCTTAAGTGAGTGCCATTCGTGTCAGATTGAAATACTAGTGATCATCGACAGGGCATAAAGAAGTTTAATCTGTATTTTCTCTTTGCTCCAGGCAACGCATCCGCAGCTACCGCAAGAATGCGTCTACGAGGCCGCCGTCGACGGGGATGACGTGGCCTGTGGTCTTGGAAAGGGCGTTCGTTAGTAACAGATAGGCGGCTTCCGCCTGATCCTCCGGTGTGATTGGTGAGTGGATAAGACTCCGCTGCGCATAGAATCCGGCCAGCTTGTTACGCAGAGTGTCCTCATCGTCGCTTTCGTCGAAATCGATATTGTATTTTACCAGCGAAGATATTACACGGTCCCGAGAGAACATGGTGCTACCTTTAACCACCGTAGCTGGAGCGATGGCATTCACTCGTATTTTTGGAGACAGCTCGATGGCCAGCTCGCGCACCAGGTGATTGGCGGCGGCCTTACTGGTATCGTAAGCCACACTACCTTTCTTGGCTACCACTGCATTGGCGCTGGTGGTCAAAACCACATTTCCGGTCAAATTCTGGGCATCAAATATGTGCTGCTTGAAAGCATCGGCCACGATGTAGCTTCCCTTTACATTGATATCAAAAGTCTGGGAAAAACGGTCATCCGCGATGTGTCCGGTTTTGTCAGTCGGGACAAAAACGCCGGCTGTAACCACCACGGAATCAACACCCCCATAGGCGAGAATTGCTTTCTCAATCATGGCCTCCACCGAATGACGATCCGTGATATTGACCGAAGCAGCTATAGCCGGCCCGCAAGAGGATACTCCCGTACCGGAAATACCAATACCTTCACCGTGTTTATCGGTGATGTCCTTCACTGTTTCGTCTGCTGCCGCTCCATTTAAATCTGCCACCACAACATGAGCGCCTTCCGGAACGATGCGGTTGGCAATCTCCCGGCCAATACCGCTGCCAGCTCCGACCACGGCAACCACCTGGCGAGCCAGAGACTTCTCCGGCGGCATGCGGAGCAGCTTGGCTACTTCCAACTGCCAATACTCGATATCAAAGGCCTCCTGCTCGGGAAGGCCGCGGTAACGGTCAACTGCTTCGGCTCCACGCATCACCTCAATCGCACAGTTATAAAACTCAGCCGTTACGCGCGATTCGCTCTTGTTTTTACCCCAGGCAATCATGCCGAGACCAGGTATCAATACCACGGTTGGCACGGCAGTTCGAATAGCAGGAGAATCCGGATGCTTGCACCGATCGTAATACGCCCTGTAATCCTCCACGTATTTTTCCAGGCCATCCTCAATTTTTCCCTTCAAGTGATCGAAAGATTCCGAGGATGCGTCCCAATCCACGTACAACGGTTTGATCTTTGTTCGGAGAAAATGATCCGGACAACTGGTGCCGAGCTCAGCCAGACGCGGGGCATCCACGCTGTTAACAAACTGCATCATTTTCTCATCCGTCTGAACCGTGCCGATAAAACGCTGCTCCTGAGATACTTTTCCCCGCAACCATGGCAGCAATTTTACGAGGTAATCGCGTCGTTGAGAATCGGATACATCGCTGTGTTTCACACCGCCAAAAACTGGTTTTCCCTCGGCAGCTTTTTCAATGAATTCGGACGCTTTTTCGATCAGGTCCAGGGTCAATTCATAACAGGCTTTGTCGTCATCAGCCCAATTAATGACGCCGTGTTGTCCCATCATGATACCCCGGCATTTGGAGTTGCTGGCAATTACGTCCCGGTAAGACAATCCCAAGTCGAATCCCGGACGCTGCCATTCGGTCCACACCAGGTCGTCCCGGTAAATCTCCTCGGTGAGCTTAGCACCGTTCTCCGCTGCCGCGATTGCAATCACCATGTTGGGATGCATGTGATCCACATGCCGCCCTGGTATAAAGGCATGGAGCGGCGTATCGATAGACGATGCCCGCGGATTGAGCCCGTAGGTGCAATGCTTGTACATCGCCACCATCTCATCCTCGATGTCAGTTTTGACGCCGGATACAGGAGCATTTTTATAAATGTTTTCCAGGCTGTATACTTTGTCCAAGTAAAGGGACGAAAAGTTCTCATCCTTGGAAGTCCGCAGGTCGCCACCCGAACCTTTGACCCAAAGGACATCCACATCCTCCCCGGTCAAGGGATCCTTTTCGAGTGCTTTGCTGGAAGTATTGCCACCGCCCGTGTTGGTGATGCGCAGGTCGGAGCCCAGGATATTGGACCGGTAAACCAGGCGCTGCAGCGGAGTCATGCCCTGTGCTACGGAATCATCCCAGAGATAGCGTGCGTGTTTGTAGGAAGCTTTGCTCATGTAATATGCGAAGTAAAATTCTTAGCTAACAAATTTGAGTATCTGCCGCCGGTATTTCTCATCGGGACGGCCGGCTATGCGGTCCACTTCTTCCGACGGCATAAAAACCGGTTTGGAATTCTTGCTTATGGAAGCGGCGCCGACATAAATCTGGGCGGCTTTTTCCATCATCTGCATCGCACCCCAGGCAGCATCGGCGGTTGGACCCACAGCAATAAGCCCGTGATTTTGCAAGAGGAAGGTATTAGGCGCCGTGCCGTTTTCTGAAATAAATTCGTGCGTCCGCCTCTTGATCTCACGGGCCAGGTCGATGCCTGGATCCACATAGGGAATCCATAGAGACTTGGACTGGCAGCAAACAACTTGATCTGGAAACAGGCGACGAGAGGCAAAGCGTTTACCGTGTTTGGTACACAGAATCTGATTTAAAGCAATGGGATGGGCATGGGCCACAAAATTGACCCCTGGCAACGTTAACAGCCAGGCGTGAAAAACTGCTTCGGTCGAGGGCTTGGTGCCTTCACTATTAACCTGAGACTCCAGTAACAAAACATCCGAGTCCGGGATTTCCTTCGACCCTTCAGCCACGGCGACCAAAGGATTAAAATTGCATATTGCCAGTCCATCCTTTTCCAAAGTGAGCAGGGAGTGACCGCTGCCTTTTACCGCAAAGGTTTCTTCGTCCAGACGGATGGACGCATTGCCTTCTCCGAGGATCGCCATCCTCCATTCCGGACTTCCGAGTTGGTGACATAAGCGCAAAATAGACTCCAAAGATTGTTCATTCATTGAGGGTGGAGATATCGCAGGAGGCAGAAAAAATAGTCAAATCAAAAGTTTGCAATATCTATCATTATCTTCCAACTTCATTCATAATATGCAAGCTGAGTTGCGCCATAAATTGATAGAAGAGTATCTGCAGGAGGTGGAGTTTGCTTCATTGGAGGAGCTCTCGGAGAAAGTGGATGCCTCCTTGTCCACGGTGCGCAGGGACCTCGGACAATTGGCGGCATTAGGGAATATAAAGCGTACGCATGGAGGTGCCCGATTGGTGCAAACCAACAAGGAAGAATTTATATTTACCTCCCGGCAAAAAGTGGAAAGCGATGCAAAAGAGCGAGTGGCAGAGGCCTGCGCCGAGCTCATTTCCCCTAACCAAAACCTGTTCCTGGATGCGGGTTCCACCATTTTTGAGGTGGCCAGGAAACTGGAGGACAAAACACCGCACATGGTAACGAACAGTTTATCCATAGCCAACCTGTATGCCGGACACAGAGACATAGAAGTCATCGTGAGCGGCGGGGTCATTTATCCACGCTTGCAAGTACTGGTGGGTGATCTGGCGGTCAAGGCTTACCAATCGTTTAATGCTGATATTGCGATTCTGGGAGGGGGCGGCGCTACCGAAGAAGGTATCATGAATTCTCACCTGCTCCTCATAGAAATTCAGAGAGCCATGATCGCTTCTGCAAAGAAAGTAATATTTTGCCTCGACCACACCAAGATCGGCCGACGCTCTTTCACCTCACTTTGCGGTTGGGATGCGGTAGACATGCTGGTAACAAATAAGGAGGCATCGAAAAAACTTATCAGTCACATTAAAAAACAGGGGGTCGAAATTCTGTTGGCTTAAAAACCTTTCTCAAAAAAAATGCTCAAAACATGACAACTGCGCTAAACTATTCTTCCGCAAAGGACCAATACGCCGAGATCGGAGTGGACACCGACGCGGCCCTTGAACGATTGGCAACCATACCAATTTCGGTGCATTGTTGGCAGGGAGATGATGTAGGCGGGTTTGAGTCCGACGCAGGTCTTACCGGCGGTGGCATTATGGCCACAGGAAATTACCCGGGTCGGGCCCGCAGCATCGATGAATTACGTAGCGACCTGGAAATGGTTTACTCGGTAGTGCCAGGTAAACACCGGTTAAACCTCCATGCCAGCTACCTCGATCATGGCGGCGCAAAAGTCGAACGGGACGAAATCGAAGTAAAACATTTTACTTCATGGATGGAATGGGCACGCAGAGAAGGCATCGGCCTCGACTTTAACCCTACCTACTTTTCTCATCCTTTGTCGAACGATGGCTTTACCCTGGCTCATCCTGATAGAAGCGTTCGCGAATTCTGGATCGAGCACGGAAAACGCAGCCGGAAGATTGGTGCTTATTTTGGCCGTGAACTAGAAAATACATGCGTCACCAACATCTGGATACCGGATGGCTTGAAAGACACACCAGCTGACCGCCGGACACCAAGAGAACGCCTCACCGAATCACTCGATGCCGTTTTGGCAGATCCAATTGATCCCAAAATCAACCTGGATTCGGTAGAGTGTAAACTCTTCGGATTGGGATCGGAAAGCTACGTGGTGGGCTCGCATGAATTTTATCTGGGTTACGCTATAAAGAATCAGACGGTGCTTTGTCTGGACGCTGGACACTTCCACCCTACCGAAACGATCGCTGACAAGATTTCGTCGGTTTTGCTTTACGTGCCACAGCTCTTATTGCACGTCAGCCGCGGTGTGCGCTGGGACAGCGATCATGTAATTGTTTTAAACGACGA
>JAPUIL010000255.1 GCA_027297085.1 Verrucomicrobiota bacterium
CATTCCTTGAAGTCCCAGACATACCCCAAAGCAGGGGATGCTCTTGTCCACACAGTACTTTATAACTTCCGGTACATTGAATTTCTCAGGCATCCCGGGTCCCGGAGAAATAAACACCAAATCCGGGTTAAACTCATCGATCTTCTTCAGAGGAAATCCCGCCCGGATCGTGATCACCTCAGCTTGCGCCTGTCGGAAATAGTTTGCCAAGGTGTGGACAAAGGAATCCTGGTTGTCGACGAAGAACACCCTCGGTTTAAATCCTTCGTGGTGTGGAATCTGAAATCCTGCGTCACGAGTGCGAGTTGTGCCTGCTAGCACATCTAGAAATGCGCTGGCTTTGGTTCGGCATTCTCTGTCTTCAGCTTCGGGGTCTGAGTCGCAGAGCAGAGTGGCGCCCACTCTAAACTTTGCGAGTCCCTCCTTCAAATGGACTGTGCGAATGGTGATACCGGTATTCATGTCTCCGTTGAAACCAATAAAGCCAATCGCGCCTCCATACCATTCGCGTGGAGAATTCTCCAGATCCTCGATCTTCTGCATGGCTGCCGGTTTCGGAGCACCCGTCAGCGTACAAGCCCACATATGGGAAAGCAGCGCATCAAACGAGTCATAACCGTCCAAGAGCTCTCCTTCCACATGATCCACCGTATGGAAAAGCCTTGAGTAAGTTTCGATCAATCGACGGCCAATTACCTGCACTGATCCGGGTTTGCAGACACGCGACTTGTCGTTGCGATCCACGTCCGTACACATGGTCAGTTCCGCTTCGTCCTTCTTCGATGTCATGAGTTCGAGGATACGTTCCGCATCTTCAATCGCATCGTTGCCGCGTGGAACCGTTCCGGATATCGGGCAGGTTTCCACCCTTGTTCCTTTGACCCTGACAAACATCTCCGGCGAAGCACCCACCAGTTGTTCTTCACCGAGGTTGATGAGAAACTCATAGGGGCTGGGGTTCACCGTGCGGATTTTGTCGAACAACTCGCGCGGTGTATCCAGGCATCCGGTAGTAAACACCTGGCTCAATACAACCTCGAAGAAATCACCCTTCTTGGTACCCTCAATGATCTTCGCCACTTTCTCCGCATAATCGCCTGGTTCATTGTCGCTTTCCACCTCTTTTGATCGCATAGGTGGCAGTGCGAAATGTTTTCCGGTTCGATCGAGACCATGGGTGTTGTGAGTCCCCATATGGAAATCGTAATTTCGCACTTCGGCTGTTTCTTTGCGGTGATCCACTATAAAGAGTTGGTCTGGCAAAAACAGGTGGGCATCGGCGTAATTGTCCGGCCGTTCGTGTTTGAGCTCTATGGGCTCAAATTGAAACACCAGGTCGTAGCCGAAGGAGCCGAAAAATCCCAGGTACTGGTCTTTCGATGATCTGAAGAACTCGCGAATGGAACGCAGCATGGAAAACAGGCCCGGTTGTTTCGAACGTTCCTCTTCCGGAAAATAGTCGGGCATGGGAATCAACTCACCTTTAATCGCTGCAAGACCGATATCCAGCGACTCGAAATACGATTGTCCCCGAATAGCCTGGCTGATCATGGGCAGAATCCGTTTACCGCGTTCGTTCAATGCGTTGATTTCGAATTTGCGGTGCCGGCCGATAATTTCAATCGGCGGACGGATGAAACCAATGTCCCAGCGACTGTACCGGCCCGGATACTCGTAACCGCTGCAAAACAGGGCTCCCTGGTTGTGATCAATGGCATCGAACGTCTCGTTCAATGCTTCGGAGTAGGGTAAGGACTTAACCGTACAAATAACGGTCGCTCCTCCCGGGGTTTGGTATTCGATTTTAGACATGCTTCTTATAAGGGCTGTATGGTTAAGCTGGTTTTGTGGTTATGGAAAATAAACCCTAATGTTACAAAAAATCGAGAAGTGATGAAGAGCAAGGCGCAGTCTGCAAATAAGCGTGGGAGCGTAGAAACTTACGTGACCAAGCGGTTGGTGGGCTGGAAGGCAGCAATGATGGTCCGGTATCCCAATAATGGTATCCGGGCTTGCCGGCATGCGGCCTCGGAACACGCTTGCGCCAGTGCGCCGTAGCCTTGGCGGAGGCTGTATCGGTTTTAGCCTTCGTACCGAGTCCTTGGACGACAGCGAAGCGAACAACAAAGGCATTATCGAAACACTATTTTTAGTGAGGTTTAAAAAGTATCTATAAATATTCATAACACGCATATTAAGAATTTGATAAAATCTGTCTTTTCGAAGGCGGTTGAAACGTTAGGGTGAAAAAGCCGTGGAAAAAGGACCACGGCTGGAAACAAAAAAAGCGCGGTCCAAAAAATGGAACCGCGCAAAGAATAAGGTGTAATGAACGGTCCTAATGCAGGGACCACCACCAGAATTGACCCATTACGGAGCTTTGTACAACCAAGGCACTAGGTGCCACTGGAGACGAGCTGGAATGGAATTCCGGTTTTTTCATAGATTCATTTCTCCAACTGAGTCCGGCAAAAGTCAAGTGCGTTCATTCTTAGGATATCCTTGGCACCCTGGCTGCAGGCTGGTGCAATTAGGTAAGGCAAGAGCTTCCAGCCGCGCTATGCCGGCGTGTCCGACATAGCCTTCAGGCGACGGCGGAAGCGTCGCGCGAATGCAGGCTCTTCCGTTTTCTTGCCATTTACAAGCGGCACTACGAGCACCCGTCTTCGTTAGGCTACGCCGAGGTAGGTGCAGTAGCCCGACTCGGAATTTAGTTTGTTCGTACTTTCATAGAAATAATTTCTTTTGGTGATATTAGATTAAAGGGTGCTAATGAGCATTATTAATAGGCTTGGTATGCCACCTGTAGGTTGGAACTCCTACAATTTCGTTGATTTTATAGCAACGATTTGTTTTAAAGAGTCTGGGAACTCCAAATTATGCTGCCCGCACAACCCAATCGTAGTTTAATGGATGGTGTTCGCTGTCTTCAGATCCTGTCGTCTAACCCCGGTCCACTAGGTGCCCGCGAGCTGGCCAGGCGATTAAATATGGAAACTACCCGGGCGCATCGGCTTCTGAAGACCCTGGCCCACATGGGCATGGCCCGGCAAAATCGGAATGCCAAATACATGCCGGGTCCGGCCATGCACGTGCTCGCGGCCCAGAGCCTTTATTCATCGGGTTTAATAGGTAAAGCCACCGAGCCCTTGCTGGAATTGCACAAGAAAGTGAAGCTCACCACGGCATTTGGTATGCTCTGGGAGCGGAATGTTTATTACCTCTATCATCTTGAGCCCGGAATGTCGGCGGAGGAAGCGGTAGGTCGCATGCGTTTACAACCGGTTACCCGATCTGGCATAGGTATGATGCTTCTTTCCAAAAAAACAGACGAGGAAGTGCGAGAGTTTTTTGACGGGGTTGATGATATTCCTGGTTATAGAGGAGGTATGGAAATGGTCATAGAGAAACTCCACCGCATTCGGAAAAAAGGTTTCGCGTTTATGCCTGTCAACACTGATGGGTCGCGATGCTCGCTTGCTGCCATGTCACCCAATAACCTCTATACGGGCGTCGCCTTAGCTGGCAGCATCGAGGAGTCACGAATTCCGGAGCTCAAATCGGCAATCGACGATGCGCTGAGTGAAATGTTTCCGGAAGCGCCTTAATTACAGATTACAGGGATTAAGATTACGATTTTCCCGCAATTGTCACCGGATATGTGTAAACAGAGATTAAGTTGTTATTAATAACGCGTAAGCAAATGGTTACGAATTACAGTCTGTCTTACGACGGTTTCCACCTATCCTCGGGCTGACGTGCCGGTTGTTCCTCCCTCCCGGCTCAGTTTTACAGAAGTGCGCGCCCTCGCCTCTCGGTCGTCAAGCCCAACATCTCAGCTCCGTGAGAAATGCGGGTTACGATCCTTTTTCTCCTTCTACCTTCTACCTTTTGCCTTCATCCTTTTGAATCATGGTTACCATCAATTTGGAATACACGGACGATCTACGAACCGTTGCAACACATGGCCCATCCGGCACGGTTATTCAAACGGATGCTCCCACCGACAACATGGGCAAAGGAGAATTCTTTTCTCCTACCGACCTGTGCGCTACCGCTCTCGGTTCCTGCATCATTACAACTATCGGTATCAAAGGTCTGCAGAAAGGTTGGGACTTGAAAGGTTCGAAGGTTAGAATAGAGAAGATCATGTCTCAGGATACTCCACGCCGCATTGCGCAATTGAATGTTGCTGTAAAAATACCCGACCGTTTCAGCGACAAAGATAAAAAGCACATGCTTAACATCGCCCATGCCTGTCCAGTTCACAAGAGCCTGCATCCGGATGTGCAATTAAATGTAAGCCTCGATTGGGTATAATCAAGAAGTATTGAGTACCTACCCGCTTGATTCTTTTTTAGTTTTCGGACCTCATTTGTTCTCATTAATTTGATTGAGAAATTGCTTGTTTAGATTGACGATCCAATCAGTCAGCCAGGTTATTATGAATTTGCGTCTACCCCTATTGCGTCCGTATCTCATTTCGGGACTGCTTTTGTTCTTTTGTTTAATCGTATACTTATCGCTCAGTCGAAGGGGTGAGCCGAAAACTGAAGACCTGGCCGAGGAACCGGTGGAAAGGCTGGAATTTGAAGAACGGGGTTCCTTAGATAGAATTCAACCCGAACCGAGCGAGGGTTCTGAACTTGCGCAAACCTCCTACGAGAGTTCGTTAGGCGATCGGCAATCAAGACGTGTGGAGATTATATATTCTCCCGGGCTGCCCCACCCATTGAGAAAGGAGCTGGCGGTACAACTGTAAAAGAGGAAAGTACCTATGTGGCATCACACATCCTGATAGGGATCAATGGAGATGTAATTCCAGCCGAATTGGAGGAATTGGGAAGCCTGACTGCGCTCTATCCTCAATCAGGATTGGGACACTACATCCTAACTATACGAAATTGGCATATCGATAGTGTGCCGGAAATGTTAGCAGTATTTACGGAAGAACCTTATGTTTCCTATGTGCGGTTTGCCGAACCGGATTGGGTGGTGACAGCTAATTTGCTGCCAAACGACCCGAATGTTCAGAACGGAACGCAATGGGCTGTAAGAAATCAACCCAGTGGAGCAGACATTAATGCCGAGGCTGGATGGGATATTCGCACGAGAGCTGAGGATGTAGTGGTTGCGATCATAGACTCGGGTATCAACGAAGTGCATGAAGATTTGGTCGATAACCTTTGGACGAATCCCAACGAAATTGCAGGCAATGGTTTGGACGATGACAACAATGGCGTCGTTGACGATGTATTCGGATTCAACGCAATCACCGGC
>JAPUIL010000256.1 GCA_027297085.1 Verrucomicrobiota bacterium
GCATCACTCGCGCCAAAGTCGTCGAGGCCTGCCGCGAACAAGGAATAACTGTTTTCGAAAAAGACTTTTCCCTGGTAGATGTTTATAGTGCGGATGAAGCATTCGTTACCGGAACCTTTGGCGGATTAACTCCAGTCACCGAAGTGGATGGACGTGTCATCGAAGCGGACAGCTTGCCGGGACCAATGACCCAAACGCTCTCGCAGCTTTACGAAGCCAAGATCAAAAACTACCTAGACGCTATCAAGCAGTGACCTCTGATTCATCACTCAGAATTTCTCTCTGGTCGGGCCCCCGCAATGTTTCGACAGCGTTGATGTACTCCTTTGCCCAACGTCAGGATACTCGGGTATATGATGAACCTTTGTATGCCCATTACCTCTCTCATACCGAGGCAAGGAAATATCACCCGGGTGCAGAAAAGATTTTAAGGTCGAAGGACAATAGCGGAGAGCGTGTCATCAGGAATCTCTTCCTGAGTAACTCAGAAAAGCCAGTACTCTTTTTTAAAAACATGGCCCACCACCTGGTGGATTTGGATTGGGGATTTCTTTCGAAATTGACCAACGTGCTTCTTACTCGTGAACCGCGGGACATGTTGATTTCCTATTCCAAAACCATCCCTGAGTTCGGTTTGGATGATGTAGGTTACTTAAAACTGAATGAACTTTCTAATTGCATCCTTAAGGAAGGCCAAGTCCCCATTGTATTGGATTCGCAAATACTCCTCAAAAATCCTGAGCGAATCCTTCGAAAGCTATGCGATCGATTAGGCCTGCCCTTTAAATCAGCCATGCTTTCCTGGGAGGCCGGTCCAAGACCGGAAGACGGGATCTGGGCACCTTATTGGTATCACGGCATTCATCGCTCATCCAGGTTTCAACCATACGCTCCTAAGACAGAAGAAACGCTTCCCGAAATGCTAGAACCCTTATTGAAAGAATGCCTCGAGCTTTACGATTTACTTCGACCCTATATCCTCCAATAGTCCTGAAAATATTTCCTGATTCCTTGGGGTTTCAGCAACATTTTAGCTGAAAACCGCCTTTTACCGCCAACTATTCCAAGCACTTTTCAAGAATCCCAATGGCCACCAGTTTTAGTGGAAACGTCATCCTTGTAACTGGCTCTACTCGTGGGATTGGACGCGCTGTAGCTGAAGTTCTCATTGAGCGGGAGGCTACGGTTGCCATTCATGGTCGCGACCTTGACCGGGTAAAAGAGATATGTGCCGAAATGCATCCCGAACGTGCGATTCCCGTTTCAGCTGATTTGTCCGATCCGGAAGCTGCAGCGGTGTTAGTCCGGCAAGTATTTGACCAAAACGGTCGTCTGGATGGCCTAGTCAATAACGCCGGTGGTGGACGAGCTGTGGCATTCCGTGGCCTCAAACTGGACGAGTGGCGAGCCACGCAACAGCTGAATCTTGAATCCTCCTTTGTCGCCTGCCAGGAAGCTTACAAAATCATGCGGAAAGCTCGAGCAGGTAGTATCGTAAATATGGCGTCGCTGGCCGCACATGGTCCCGGCCGGATGATGGGCGCTGATTATGCGGCCTCAAAAGCCGGCTTGGTCAGTTTGACACGAAGTTTTGCCTTGGAAGCCGCGCGATTTGGAATCCGCTGCAACGCAGTGTCTCCAGGCATGGTTGAAACCGATATGACCGAAGGACTGACTGAGGAAAACATTCAGAAAATGGCGATACCTTTAAATCGACTGGCCACTCCCCTGGATGTGGCAAATGTTGTGGCCTTTCTACTTTCAACAGATGCAGCCTACCTGACCGGACAAGTGATCCACGTCGATGGCGGGCAATTCATGTACGGATAATGTCGAACTCCAATCAAACCGAATCTTCTTCTTCTCAAGAGCGGCGGCGTGTCGTTGTAACCGGAATGGGTATCGCATCCGCATTGGGAATTGACGAATCAACGGTTTGGGAAAACTTAACTGAAGGTCGCACGGGGGTAGGTCCATTGCGGGCAATCGATACATCCGATTATAAAGTGAAAATCGGTGCAGAGGTCCCCGAAGGTTTGGTTGAAGAAAAACTCAAAGAACTTCGCCGGCGTCCGATTGACCGAGCACTCGATTTAGCTGTAGTCGCTGCATATAGCGCACTCACCCAAGCGAATCTTCTTACAGGTGAAGCGCCCTGGGAAGAACAAGATGTGGCTGTCATTTTTGGAACCGGTGAAGGAAGTGCTCAAAGCCATCACACGGCGTTCAACTCATTTTTTAAAAAAGGCCCCCGCGGCATGAGACCAACCACGGTACCCCGTTGCATGTATAACGCAATTTCAGCGGGTTTGTCCTTACAGTTTAAACTCACCGGCACCAATTACATGATCGTGTCGGCCTGCACATCCGCCACCAACGCTATGGGTACCGCTTATCGCATGATCCGGGATGGCTACGCCGAAACCGTACTTTGCGGCGGTGCAGATGGTTTTTTTGATCCTTTTTTCTTTGGAGTGTGGAACAACATTCCCGCCTTGTCAAAAATTCCAGATCCGCTCAAGGCCTGTCGTCCATTTGCAGAAGACCGAGACGGTACTGTCCTTGGGGAAGGAGCTGGCGCCTTCGTACTAGAATCACATGAAAGAGCCGTAGACAGAGACGCCAGTATTCGGGGCGAAATCCTTGGGTACGGTGAATCATCCGATGCCACTCACCTGACCAGTCCCAGCGTTGAGGGTCAGGCCAAGGCCATGCGATTGGCACTCAACGAAGCAAATGTTCAACCAGAGGAAATCAGCTTTATTAACGCCCATGGCACGGCTACAAAAAGTAACGACGCCTGCGAAAGTCAATCGATACGCGCCGTGTTCGGTGACGCGACTGATCAAGTACCCGTGATAGCGAACAAAAGTTTTTTTGGTCACACGCTAGGAGCTTCGGGCGCTCTCGAATCCATCGTTTCATTGCTTGCACTTGAAAAAGGTACTGCACCGCCCAATCTCAACCTTGAAAATCGGGACCCGGAATGTAATCTAAATCTTGTAGGCTCCGAACCTGTATCCATAAAACGGGCACCGGCTATGAAAAATAGTTTTGGTTTTGGCGGCGGCAATGGAGTGCTTATACTAGGACCAGCCAACTAACCCCTAACGTTTCAAACGCCTTCAAAAGAGCAGACCTTATTATATTTTAAATTATAGGCTTGGGTTTATTAATAGACATATTTTGAAACATCAGGGTAAACAATTATTATGAGCGATTCATCAAAAGAAGAAAAGATCATCGGGCAGCTGCTCGATATTTGTCAGGAAACCTCTACCGAGGAACGTGATTGGGACTCATTTGGCCGCGACACGACCATTGAAGATCTGGGTCTTGATTCTCTGACCATTCTCGACCTGCTCTACGATATCGAGCAGGAAATAGGCATACACTTAGAAGCACAGGATGTTGTGTCCGTTCGCACAGTTGGTGAAATTACGGACCTGCTTGTGGCAAAAGGAGCTTGAAAACTCTTCGTCACCTAATCGAGTACGGGCTTGCCCGGTTCATACTCTTTATTTTTGACACCCTTCCCTATGGTATCGCCTGCGCATTCGCGCGAGGTTCTGCCAACCTTTGGTGGCTGGTAGACCGCAAACGTCGCATCATTGCCAGAGACAATATTCTTCGAAGTGGCATTGAAACCGATCCCAAACAGGCACTGGTATTAGCCAAACGGGCAACCCAGCATATGGCGTTGGTCGTTGTTGAATCCCTCAGATCCACTCAGTTTCTTGGAGACGAAACCTGGCGTGACCATGTCGAACTCGATATCAAACCGGATGTTTTGGAGGCGCTGGAAAATCCGGAAACAGGCCTCATCATGGTATCCGGGCATTTTGGAAACTGGGAAATAGCCGCACACCTGTTATCACGATATAAACCGGTGGCTGGCATTACGCGAAAAATGAACAACCCGCGCATGGAGAAACTGATCCAAAGCCGCAAATCCCGTTACCGTTTTCGTCCCATCCCAAAGTACGGCAATAATCCCGGGCGATTTATTGATGTCCTTAAAAACAATGAGATACTCGCTCTGCTCTTTGATCAGCACGCCGGCAATTACGGCATGATGATCGAT
>JAPUIL010000257.1 GCA_027297085.1 Verrucomicrobiota bacterium
ATGTACGTTATTGCCGATGTGCGCGCGTTCTCCGACAAAGACATTCTGTCCGAGGATACACTTCCCACCGATGACGGCACCACTCATAACATGACAGAAATGCCAAATTTTGGTGCCTTTGCCAATCGAGATTGGTTCGTCTATGACGGCTGTTTCGTGTACGAAATACTCGCCTTCCATTGAAAACTTCCTTGGACCACCGGGGAAAGAAACCCGCGAACGATCTCTATTTGCGCCATCCGAGATTTATACGCTGCCGGGCACATCGAACTTTATCCAGAGATTTCTGTGCAGCTTCCAACCCGTGCGCAACCCGAAGCCCATCGCGTCCGTCACTTCTGGGAATTTGGTTGTTGCATGCCTCCCGATCCGAAAGATCCAGAGGATATGCGAGACTTTTGAGAGCTAAAACAGTGTATAAATAAATGGTGCGATTGCCGACGTTTCTGCGAAAATTAACAGCATACCAAACAGCAGAAGAACAAGAATAATCGGCAGTAACCAGAGTTTCTTTCTAACTCTCAAAAAAGCCCAGAATTCTTTGATAATCGATAGTTTATTCATTCGATGACTCCTTTATGCCTAATATTGTCTTTCACAATGTTCTTGAATGGATTGGACAGGCTCACGCTCGATCCAATAAGAGATAGCGTTTCGATCGAGCCGCCGCCCCAAGGCATCTCGTCCAAAAATGCGGGTAACCAGCGCGATTGGTGTAAAGAGGAAAAAAAAGATTACGGAAAGCAAAATCCTGCTGTTCACCCACCCGAGGAGGAACGCCAACTTCATCCACGCTGCATAAATTGGCGCGAGCAACTTCGGCGCAATCAGTCCAAATCCGATCAGCAGACCGCCAATTGACCATAGGATAACTCGGGCAGTTTCGTGATGTCCACGATACAGTTGCCAAAATCCGATTAACGCGAAAATACCGCCGACCAAAAGCCCAAAGTGGCGTAAGCGCCTTCGTTCCTGTTTAGGAGTATTACGGTTTGGAAACATGGATCTATTCCTCCTAATCTAGCTCAAATTCTTTACGCCAGTCCACGTCGTCCTGGAGTGGTTTCTGCTGTGTCTTATCCAGAAGGAAATTGCCCATAATCAGGTAATCCACATCGGTGCGCATGAAACAGAGATACGCATCTTCCGGCGTACAAACAATTGGCTCTCCACGGACATTAAAGCTGGTATTGACGATGACACCGTAGCCCGTGAGTTTCTCAAATGCCTTAATCAGTTGGTAATAGCGTGGGTTCTCTTCTTCAGAAACGGTTTGAACCCGTGCCGAGTAATCGACATGGGTCACTGCGGGGATGTCAGAGCGTGGCACGTTGAGCTTATCGATGCCGAACAGTTGATTCTGCTCTTCGGTCATTTGCACACGCCGGGCCTCCTGTACAGGGGCAACCAGCAACATATAGGGACTTTCGCAATCCATCTCGAAGTAGTCTGAAACCGATTCTCTTAGCACCGTCGGTGCAAAGGGGCGGAACGATTCGCGGAACTTAATCTTGAGATTCATAATTGACTGGATCTTGGCGGAGCGGGCATCGCCAAGGATTGATCGACTCCCCAGCGCCCTTGGGCCAAACTCCATCCGTCCACTAAACCAGCCGATCACGTTGCCATCGGCAATTAACTTCGCAACGGTTTTCACCAGGTCAGCTTCATCCAACGGCGTATACCTGTATCCGTTTTGGTCGAGAAAATGCTTGAGTTCCCCATCGCCAAAAGCAGGACCGAGCAATGACGCCTTTTGGGTATCCCGCTCCGGATCGACATAGCGTGGTCGATCTAAGTATCGATGCCAGATGTAAAGGGCAGTTCCAAGTGCCCCACCCGCATCGCCCGCGGCCGGCTGAATCCAGATCCGGTCAAAAATCCCTTCACGCAGGATTTTCCCATTGCCAACGCAATTCAATGCAACGCCACCCGCAAGGCATAGATTCTTCCGTCCGGTAACATCGCGCACATGACGCGCCATGCGCAGCATCACTTCTTCCGTCACCTCTTGAACGGATCGCGCGAGATCCATGTCGCGTTGGGTCAGCAACGTTTCAGGCTTGCGGGGCGGACCGCCGAACAGTTTGTGAAATTTGCGGCTCGTCATAGTCAAGCCAGCACAGTAGTTGAAATATTGCATGTTCAGCTTGAATGAACCATCTTCCTTGAGATCCATCAGATGTTCGTAGATCAGATCCACATACTTGGGTTCGCCGTAAGGTGCGAGCCCCATCACTTTGTACTCGCCGGAGTTGACCTTGAAACCGGTGTAGTAGGTGAATGCGCTGTAGAGAAGACCTAACGAATGTGGAAACTGGATCTCACTTTTGAGTTCAAAGCTGTTGCCAGAACCAACACCCCAACTTGCCGTTGTCCACTCCCCAACGCCATCGATAGTCAAAATCGCAGCCTCCTGAAAGGGGGATGGAAAAAACGCACTCGCGGCATGCGAGTCGTGGTGATCGCAGAAAAGGACCTTCCCGTCGTAGCCGATTTCTTTTCTGATCGTGTCCGGCATCCACAATTTCTCCTTTAACCACAGTGGCATTGCCATAAGAAAGGAGCGCAGACCAACGGGAGCATAGGCAAGATAGGTTTCTATGAGCCGCTCAAACTTCACAAACGGTTTATCGTAGAACCCAACATAATCGAGTTGGTCTGGTGTCATTCCTCCTTCGCGCAAGCAGTATTCGATGGCATGGATTGGGAAGCGGTGATCGTGCTTTTTTCGTGTGAAGCGCTCTTCCTGCGCAGCGGCAACAATCTCTCCATCGCGGACGAGGGCGGCAGCGCTATCGTGGTAAAATGCGGATATTCCAAGGATGTTCATAGCGGCTCCTTTCTTATAATTCGTTGGTGCTTTGAAGTCTTAGCTCCGTCCTGATGGCGATATCCCCTGTTTTGTGCTATTCGCGAGCAAACTTCCATGTCTTGTCGTAGATTTCTTTCGCAATTATCAGATGTGCCTTTACACTCGGGTGCGGGTCACCCCGTGAAACCCATAGCGAAGGTGGGTGCTCTCCCTCAAAAGCAGGCAGTAGGTCAATGACGGGAATATGATATCGGCTTCCAATGTTCTTGATGAGTGTATGAACTTTCCCAAAAGCGTAGTTCTCGTTGGGGTGATGGAGTTCTGGAATGATCACAATTCGCAATTGGATATCTTTCTCCTGACATAATTGTATGAGTTCTTTGAGCGCTGCCTGGCAATCTTTCCAGCCCGGATTGGTCTCAGCATACAATCCTAAATAGTAATCTTTGTAACCTTGTCTCTTGCCAAATCCCCTCAATAAGGCATCCCAACCGGATGATAGAAGCACATAAAAATAGGAGTGCTCTCTGAAAAAACCATGGGACCGTTTTGGAATTTCCTCGGCATCGTTGAGATAAAAACCCAACAAGACCATATCGGGATTATACTGAATTCCGCGTTCTTTGAAGTATGTGACCTCTTGAACTGTGTTATAATTCCCAACACCGGCATTGATAACTTCGTATCGTTGAAAGGCAGAAGAATCCTTCTGCTCGTCGTTTAACATTTGCTCTAATACTTTGGGGTAAGTCGCGTCGAATTCCGCTCCCCAGCCAAATGTCATTGAATCTCCCAAAACAAGAATTCTAAACGTACTTTCATCTTTTGAAATGGGATATTCATGGTCTCTCAATCCCTGGGAGTTAATCTTCACATCGGTTCCCATTAACCGCGCTTCCTCATTGGGAATATGTTCATGACCCATCTTTGGAATTCCGTTCCGCCGCTTCATCTGCTTCGCATATTTCCACATCTCAATGCCGTAGTGCATACCATTTCGATTGAAGAAGATTCTCGTGCCCAGTTCGACGAACACAAGACTCAATACTGTGGCGAAGAGGGGTAAGGCAATCTTACTCATGATTTTCATGGCCGCCTTATCTTGCTACTTAATATGCACCTTTGGGATAAGGTTAAATTTCATAAGATTTTCGGCGAGGACTTCTGCGACGATTTTATGTCCTACCGAATTAAAATGCATTGAATCTAAATAGATGTTCGTATGAGAACTCGCCGCGAGGTCAGCGCGAATGTCCAGAAAAAGGAAGTCATTTTCTCGGCTATAAGTGTCGAGTTTCTGGCTAATTTGATTTATCTGATTTTTATAATTGGAGTCAGAACCGAAATCCATCTCATACGGCAGAAATACAACCACAGTTTTTGCATTCACATTTTGGCCGACTTGGGCGATCTCTTTCAATATCTTCTTTGTCACTCTCACTGCATTTTCAAGTTGAGCAGCCTTTAGTAAAATGGAGCCGGGGTCATACCTTTGCCTTGTCCCGCCACTGCCCCGGTTCACCGTGCGTCCTAAACCCATGCTTGTGAAATAATACAGATGACTCATATTGCGGAAACGTCGATTCATCCGCTCTATGATATCAAACTTAGGAACTGGCACGTTCGTTAAGCGCAGTTCATCTCCTTCTATTTTAAAGAGGGGTTTGGCATATCCACTTCTGATAGTTTTACTGACGTTATCTTGAAAATCGTAAGCATTTAATGCGACAACAATCAAACCGGGAGAATATTTCATCCCCTCTTTTTTTAGAAAGAGCAGCTGTTGATCGGTTCCATATCCGATGATTCCCGCATTAATCGCCTGGACGTCGTTAAATTCTGCTTCCAAAAGACTCGTGAATGTCTCCTCGCTCGAAACGCCATCTCCGAATAGCTGTGAATCCCCCAGAAACAGTATCCTGAACTCGCCAGCCGGTTTTTGGTATGGGACTTCATCATCTCTGAGTCCTCTCGCATTGATCTCCACACGCGCATTTTTGAAGAAAGCTATCTTGTTCGGGGTATGGGTCCATCCTAGGACTTCGTCATACTGGAAGAAAGCATGGCGTTG
>JAPUIL010000258.1 GCA_027297085.1 Verrucomicrobiota bacterium
CCATTTCGCCTACCCGCCTGGTAGCTCCTTCGCACCAGTGCTTGTCCCACATATCGCAAACCACAATGGCTGTTTCTTCAGCTGCAATTTTTTGCGTCTGTTTTTGTACCTGAAATTTCCCTTGGTCATCCTTTTCCTGAACTTGCGTGTTCAGCGTCAAGTCTGCTGACCAGAGTGGTAAAGAAGTTGAGATCATCCCTGCCAATATAGCCATACAGGTAAAATATTTCAACGATCTGATAAGCCGGATTGATAGGAACTTGGTTAAACACTTCATAACTCACCACCAGGTATGGATTAGTTTATCACCTCTTTTGCGGTACCTTGGACTTTGCCATAATCGATCATGGCTCCTGCACTCGGATAGGAATCGAGAACCTTTTGCAGTTTTTTACGCGCACGCTCCGCTTGCTGGTTTCCGCTTTCACGCTCGATGATCCTCTTTTCCAGAACGTCTTCCAGCGTGTCGTAAAGGTCACCGTTTCCATAAATCTTGTACCGATCGTCGCGAGCATAACGCACCTCCCAGTGGTTATACATGTCGTCGAACTTCTTACTGTAGGGTCGTGGAAAATAATAGCCGTAAACCCATTCACGCTTCGTACCCTCCTTGCCGGTACATTGCGGCCAGAAACTCCATCCATCTTCATTCGTGACGGCTTTGGATGCTACTCCAGCCGCCTCAACGATAGTTGGGAAAAAATCAGAGAACGCGATCAGGTCATCATTGACCTGGCCTGGTGGAATCTTTCCCGGACAGTTGGCGATCAGCGGAACATGAGTTCCATAGTCGTGGGTGAAACCCTTACCACCCTGAATCTGCTCTCCCATAAACTCGGAGGTTAATAGGTGATTCGTTCCGTTGTCGCCGGTAAAGATCACCAAGGTGTTTTCGCGGAGACCCAATGCTTCCAACGTATCGACGATGCGGCCGACCAGGAAGTCCATGTAGTTTACCATATCGATGAAATTCTTTTTGTTGTCCTTTTCCTTCAGGTTTGCGCTATTGGGTGCAGGCGGAAACGGGTTATGTACCAGAATCATCGGGTAGTAGGCCAGAAAGGGTCTGTCCTTATTCTTACGAATAAAATCGATAAGAAAATCGGTCATAACATCTGGTCCGTAAGTGCTTTCGGCCAGCGTCATGATTTCACCATTACGATCCATGGATGGATTCCAATACCGCTCGCGACTCGTCAACGGTGTATTCCACAAGCAATAAGTATCGAAGCCAGCTTCAGTCGGTGTAATCCCCCTATCCTTGTTTAACAACTGCCATTTTCCAGCCACCGCGGTCGCATAACCGGATTTCTTGAAATGATTGGCAAAAGTCGGTTCACTGTTCGGATAGATTCCAAAGTCCACGTAGTTAAAAACATTGGACTTCCCCGTCATGAGGTTTACTCGACTGGGTGTGCACAACGGAGTGGAGTGACAGTTTTCAAACCGAATCCCCTGCTCCGCCAACTTATCAAGACGCGGCGTCGAATACTCCTCACTTCCATAGCTACTGAAACATTCAAACCCAATGTCATCCGCCATGATGAGCACGATGTTGGTGTGATCGCCCTCGGCATGCACATCGGCCACACATAATAATATCGAGAACAATATCCCTAGATAACAACTCAACCTGTTGCCTTCTAATATTCTCTGCATTTTTTCAGCCTTCATCCTTCAGCCTTCTGTCTCTTAAGTCCCGCCGCCTTGATCCGATCCTCCAGTTTTTCCCGCCACTCATCGCGGACATTGGCATACTTGGGATCCTGAGCCAGATTGGTAAACTGCTTCGGATCCGTATTCATATTGTACAGCTCTTCGGATTCGTCCTTATAAAGCATGTAGACCCACTCATCACCCCGCAACGCGAAGTCCTTATTATTACCTATTGTAAAGGCGGCTTCCCGCACGGAAGCTTGGGGTTTCTTCAACACGGGCACCAGACTTTTTCCCTGGACGGTATCCGGAACAGAAATACCGACCAGCTCGGAAACCGTAGGATAGATGTCTGCCAGTTCCGCAATTGAATCGGATTCACCAGCTTTGAAGCCCGGCGCGGAAATGATAAACGGAACACGCGTCACATCCTCGTGCAGATTGCTCTTCTGCCAGAAATAGTGTTCGCCGAGGTGGTAGCCGTGGTCTCCGATAAAAACTATGGCAGTAGACTCGCGCAGACCTTGACGGTCGAGCTCTGCCAGGATGCGGCCGACCTGATGATCCATATAAGAAATGGTGGCATAATACGCTCCCCAAAACTTTTTCTGGTTGTCGGGGTAGTATCCAATCGGGTCGTTGAGGCTGGTCACCGCAGTGTAGCCCAGCTCAGGAACATCGTCGAGATCGCCTTCCCGGACTTCGGGCAATTTAATATCCTGATAAGGATACAAATCGAAGTACTGCTCGGGAGCTACATTCGGGTAATGAGGTCGCACAAATCCCGCCGCGATAAAGAAAGGCTTGTCGCCATGCTCACGAATGAGCTCGATGATTTTGGAAGCTGTTTTGTGATCGGGTTGATCGGAACCGTCTCCCTCATACTTTACAGATACAAACCAGCGATCCTTCATCGCGGTTGACACCCGATCTCTCAGTTCCGTTTTAAATATATTGTGGTTATATAGTGAATACAGGCCTGCGGTATGCGCCTCGAGGCCAGGAGAATTAAAACGTTCCGTCCAGCATTCCTCCACGTCCTCGCCATTGGTTCCAGCGACGATGTCACCAGGTACTCTCATGTGAAATATCTTACCTACCCGGGCGCTGAAGAATCCATTATCGATGAAGTTTTCGCCCATGGTTTTGCCGTTCTCATCCCGGTAACGACTGCGCATAAAGGACCGGCGGGATGGACCACAAGTTGTCCCCTGGCAATAAGCACGTTTAAAGACCATGCCTGCTGCTGCCAGCGCGTCGATATTTGGTGTCTGCACCATGGTGTCGCCATACGGACCCAAGGTGGATGCCTTCAGATCATCGGAGATCAGTAACAGGACATTCTTAATCTTAGAGGCTGCGTTTGAACTGGATACAATGCCCAGCACTAACACTAAAAATAACAAGAGAAACTTGGAGTATTTCATAAATCTTAATGTTATTCGTCGCTACAAGATGTGTCGTTACACTCTGTACCTACTTCTTAATTCCCTTGGATCCATATTTAGGTGCCAGTTTCGGCGATGTTTTCGGCATCGAATCGATAGCCTTTTGCAATAGCTTGCGAGTGTGTTCGGCTGTCTCCGTTCCACGACCTTTTTTTATCCGGCTGGTTTCCTGGTGATCCTCCACCGCATAATAAGATCCATCTCCGTAGAGTTTATAATGCTGGTTTTGAGCCCAAATAATTTCCAAGTTGCGCACACCTTGACCATGCGGTTTCGCCGCCTCGGTGAATTTCGGATAGTAGTACTGAAAAATCCAATCGCGCGGATTCCCCTTTTCACCCTGACACTGGGGCCAGAAACTGCGTCCATCCAGCTCAACATCGGGTAACTTGGCTCCCGCGATCTCGGCCAAAGTTGGAAGCAGATCGGAGAAATCGATCATGTCATCCGATTCGATCCCGGCAGGTACGATTCCCGGGGCATTCACGATAAGAGGCACATGCGAACCACGCTCAGTGGCCAGGGCCTTTTCACCTACTCGCTGTTCCCCATGGAATGGATAAGTTAATGAGCGATTGGTGCCATTGTCGGCGGTAAAAATAACGATGGTGTTGTCACGGATACCCAGCTTGTCCAGAGTGTCCACCAGGCGTCCGACATTCTTATCCGCGTAGGCTATCATATCGCGGTAGTTCTTTAAATCTATGGCATGCTTCCCTGTTCCATCCGCTGCCGTCATTGGCTTGCTGTCAGGAGTCTCCAGGAATGGATTGTGTACCAGAATCATAGGATAGTAGGCAAAGAACGGACCATCTTTATTGTCCTCGATAAAATCTATCAGAAAATCCACTATGATATCGGGTCCATAGTCTGTCTCCTTTGTATCCAGCAATCTGCCATTCTGGAGGAGGCTCGGATTCCAGTAACGCTCTGCTCCCCCTCCGGGAAAATTCCATAGGCAAAAAGTATCAAAGCCGTGGTCTGAGGGGACCGATCCGTTCGGCTCGCCGTGCAACTGCCATTTGCCCGCGACCGCTGTAGCATAGCCAGCCTCTTTCAGCACTTCGCCAAAAGTGATCTCCTCCTTATCCAGACAACCGAAAATTACATAGTTCCGGATATTATCCCGGCCCGTCATGATCTTTACCCGGCTGGAGGTGCAAACAGGCTCCGAGTAACAGTAATTAAACTTTGCTCCGGATTCGGCCAGTTTATCCAGGCGTGGACTCTTGAAATAGTCGCTCCCATAACAGCTGTAATTATCCACTGCCGAATCATCCGCCATGATCAGGATAATATTCGGCGGCTGATCAGCCGCATTCGTTAACCTAACAAGCAACGATGCGGTCAGCCAGAAAACACCAACCAATTTAACCATCGTGCAAAGATTTCTCAGGGTCTTAGGGTAATGCACCCAACTAGAGAGAAACATTTGCGATGCCGAGGCAAGTCCTTCCGGCGGGTGGATGATGTCGTCACGATGGTTCCTCGACACGGCGATCCCGCGTGCCGTACCGAAGCTCTCAGAAGCGAAGGCTGGCCCTACCTGATTCTTAACTGTAACCTATGTCCATAGAAGTTTTGCTATCTATGTCCCCGGATCATTCCCTTCCTGGTCAGTGGCAGGGATTTAGGCCCATGACATAGCTCAACTACGTTTCATCAAAGCAAACGGCGAATGTTAATCGCTGTGGCAAAAAGAGAAAGTACGACGACAGGTAGAAACACCCCTTCCTCAGGTAGACTGATACCCATGCTTGCATTACCAGTCCAACAAGTGCTTTATTCACTTGGCAGTTAACAGTTACCCCTGGCCGAATTGAGCGAACTCCGATTGAACTGGAGAAATTAATATGCAAAACAAGTACCCCATTATCGTACTTATATTGGCTGCGGCCTATAACCCCACGTCTCTCTGCGCCGAGCAAACAGCTCAAGCCTGGGTGGCGACACCTTCACTGGTGGACAAACTGGAGGCGCGCGATTTAGCGCGAGGATGGATTACCAACTTTCGTGAGGAAAATATCCCGGCCTACACGCTACCGGATTTACTGAAGCTGGCGGACGGGAGCAAAGTCGTCGACGCCGTGGGTTGGCAAAGCCAACGCCGACCGGAAATCATTGAGCTGTTTCGCAAGCACGCTTACGGCCGCGCGCCAGTCGGTCGGCCCAAGGGCATGACCTTCAACGTGTACGACCATGACCCGAACGCCATGGGCGGTTTGGCGACACGCAAGCAGATCGAGATTAATTTCAGCGGCTCGGAAGACAGCCTTAAGATGAATCTGGTAGTCTTTATTCCCAACAAGGTCGAGGGGCCGGCACCAAGTTTTCTTCTAATTTCCCATCGAGGAATAGAAAACCTCGATCCGACCCGCGAGACTAAGAGTGGTTTGTGGCCAGCGGAGGAAATGGTTGGGCGAGGATACGTGGCGGCGGCGTTTTACGCCGGTGATTTGGACGAGGATGAATTTGATGAATTCAAAGATGGTGTACACGCGCAGTTCGACAAACCGGGACCGCGGCCGGTGGACGCCTGGGGCACGTTGGCGGCGTGGGCGTGGGGCGCCAGTCGTGCGATGGATTATTTTGAGACCGTCGATGAGATCGACCACCGGCGTGTAGGTGTTGTTGGTCATTCACGCGGCGGAAAGACGTCGCTTTGGGCTGGCGCGCGGGACGAACGTTTCGCGCTGGTGGTTTCCAACAGTTCGGGCTGCGGTGGTGCGGCGCTCAGCCGACGAAAAATCGGCAACCCCGTCGACATTTTGAACAGGAAGCACCCACACTGGTACTGCGAAAACTACCGTCAGTACGACTCTAAAGAAGAGACGATGCCCTTCGATCAGCACATGCTCTTGGCACTAGTGGCACCACGTCTGTTGTACGTTGCTAGCGCCAGCGACGACCTGTGGGCTGACCCGCGCGGTGAATTCCTTGGCGCCCTA
>JAPUIL010000259.1 GCA_027297085.1 Verrucomicrobiota bacterium
TAAAAAATTTCATTATATAGGAAAAAGTGAAACTCTCCGCCTATTTCTCTTGTTGCTTGACCGCTTGCCACTCATCCTCCAAGAGTCCCATGACCATCACATCTTGATATTCTCCGTCTCGATATTGATGGCGACGAAGCACCCCTTCTTCTTGGAACCCCAGTTTCCGGTAAACGGCAATAGCCCTGAGATTGGAACACAGCACGTAGAGGTAGATCCGCTGAAGGTTCAGGTGAATAAACCCGAAATCTAATACGGCTTGGGTCACACGTGTGCCCAAGCCTTTTCCCCATTCTTGACGCTTCCCGATCAAGATTGCAAACTCACAGCAGCGAACCCGAGGGTCAATGTGGTATAGCCCAACATGCCCAAGGCATTCATCGTTTTCCTTTCGAGCAATGGTCCACAGGAGCTCGTCGTGTTTTTTGCGATGATCTTCAACCCATTCGTTCAAATCCTGACGAGAATACCCTGATGAGAAACCACCAAGGGAGCGAGTTACCTCGTAGTCGTTTCGAATCTGGTAAAGAAAATCGACGTCTTTTGGTTCTGGCTTTCGCAAAACCACATCACCTAATATGAGAAACATGAGGAATATGTCCCGTCTTATAAGCTCCTAATCTTTTCATGAAATTTTAAATCGTCTACTTCGCTGACGGCCTGCCCGGATTTCACCCCTAGACCTGTAATGACTCTCGCGGCTGTCAAAAAGAGAACCTTCATATCCAGACAAAAAGAGAGATGGTCCACATACCATGAATCCATCGCAAAGCGTTTGCTGAAGGTCAGGTCTTGGCGACCACTGACCTGGGCCAAACCAGTAATACCCGGACGAACCTGGTGACGACGTGACTGCTCAGGAGTGTAAAGCGACAGATATTCCATGAGCAACGGTCGAGGGCCCACAAGTGACATCTCCCCTTTCACAACATTGATGAGCTGTGGTAACTCGTCCAAGCTTGTCACGCGAAGAAAACGACCTAATTTGGTAAGCCGATATTTGTCATCAAGAAGAGCGCCACGCTCATCACATTCGTCGTTCATCGTACGGAATTTTAAAACAGTGAAGGGCTTTCCCATCAAACCGGGCCGCTGCTGACGGAAAAAGACAGGCGGCCCAGCAGTCAAGCGTAAGGCCACACCGATTCCTCCCAGGAGTGGGCTTAGAAAGAGCAGGGCAAGGAGGGCACCGCTGCAATCAAAGCCTCTTTTCATAAACCTTTTCCAGAAAATTGACCCACTGATTAGCGAGCTTTTTTCTATCGAAGGCATTTTCTGCAAGCTTCCGTGCATTTCTTCCCAATGCTTCTCTTAAGTCAGGATCTGAGGCAAGATGGATCAGGGCGTTGGCAAACGCCTCAGGGTCCTCAGGTTTCACCGTTAGTCCGCATCTGTGCGTCTCAATCATCTCCGCTAACCAGCCGGGATAATTATTCAATACTGGTAAGCCAGCGGAAATATAGTCAAAGAATTTATTTGGGGAAGTACCATAATAAAAGGCTGGACAATTTGCCAAGATCATCAGGCCAAGGTGAGCTTTAGGAAGCATTTTGGCAAGTTCAGCTTTTGGTACGGGATCGGAGAATAAACAGTAGTCCTCAAGCCCCTCTCGTTTGACTCGTTCCTGCAAATGAGGCTTCTCCTTGCCTTTGCCGATAAAGAGAATTTTAATACCTTGTATATGGCGGTCCTTGAGAATATGAGCGGCGTCTAAAACCTGATCTAGACCGTTAGCGATGCCGTGAGCGCCTGTGAAAACAGCCACAAAATCATCAGAGGTAATGCCAGGAAAGATGAGCCCTTTTTCTCTATTAGGAGTAAAGAGCTCTAGATCCGAACCATTAGGAACCATACAGACCCGGCGCTCAGGAATTTTTCTTCGAGAGATGCCCTCCACGATCCCGGGAGAGAGTCCAATGCATGCGTCAGCAGTGTGGTAAGCAACCCATTCTTGAAAGGAGAGACCTCCTAGAATAATCGGATTTGTGATAACTCCCATTTCGCGAGGCAGCTCTGGCCAAAGGTCACGGACCTCAAAAACAAAGCTATTCTTGGGTTTCAGGACCCGCATAACGATTCCGGGAATGGCAACGGTGAGGGGTGTAGAGGTAGCAAATAGCAGATCATAGTTCGTTGAGAAAGCGATCTTCGTACTGCGGAGAGCAAACTTCAGGAAGTTTGTCGAGCGGCTTAGGAAGCCATCTGTATTGGCGTAGGGCAGGTGGAGCTCAACGATATGAATGCCATGATAGGTGCCTGTCCGGACCCCTCTCACCGGAACGCCATCAAGCCCTGTGTTAGCCATGTCATTGGAACCACAGACCATAGTCACTTGGTGTCCGCGGGTGAGAAGGCACTGCGCCATCTCATATGAACGGGTCCCGGTAAACCCTTCCAGCGTAGAAAAGTGTTGATGGATGTATAAGACGTTCATCCGTACTCCGGAATGCGTTTAAGCTTTCAATATTATCTCTGTAGTGAATGTCATTTTTTCAGGACCCGTTTCGGTTTCCAGCACGGGAATGGGCGTCTTAGACTGGTAGGAGCTCGCTTCCCACCCGGGAACAAGTTCAAGACGAGCAACGGGGCGAGAACAGGTCACTATCAGTTCTATATGTTCACCAATACAGCGATTGCCTTCGAGTCGCCACAGTCCTGGAGCTAAGTGCCAGCGCAGCGTAGCCATAGTGCGAAATCCCGAACACGTGTCTATTATACGCCAAGAGTGGGAATACACGGTGATCGTTCTTTGGTGCCGCGCGCCCTTGAAGTCGACGTATGAGCCAGACCAGGTAACAGCGTTGTCACCATCAACAATTTCGGAGTTTGTTTCCATTTGAGTCCAGGCACCGTACAGGCATTTGCCCAGGCGAGGCATCTGGTCACGGCCATCAAATTCCACAGTGTTGTGAGCTCCCGTCCCGGAAAAATAGTCACGCCAGTCCAAATCATGATATGTATACGATCCCAAATCTCGCAAAACGTTTTTACTACCGGCCCAAAGATCAAGATGTAGTGCATCGGCGTGGGCCGGTCTAAAAACAGGCGTAGGAGTGCTAATCACGCCCCATGCATTTTTCCCTTGTAGGATAACAAGTCCGCTTTTCTCAAGCTTTCCGCTATGGTGTTTTGAGATCGGAAATTCCTTGAACTGCTCTAGGGCCTGTAGCTCGTTGGCAAGTCCTAACCACTCTAAAGGCTCGTCGTATGGACCTCCTTGGGGATACGCACGTTTGCCATAGAAGAGGGCCGTGCCAAGTTGAGTCGTGGAGCGAAAATCGCGCAAAGAAGAAGAAGAGAGAGGAAAAACCAAGGTCCCGTCATTATCCGAAAAATTCGGCATGTCGCCGGTCTCTGGTTCAGTGAGAAAGTAGAGCCAGGCTATTGCCATACGAATGCGCGTAGTCACAGACGGGGAAAAGTCTGCCAATTGGAGCTTTGTTTGGAAGAAGCGAACGAGATTAAGTACATCAACCACCAGACGATGGTAGATCGGAGAGCGTTGGCAAAAACCCCCATCGGAGAAGATGAGCTTTTGGATTCGGTTTTCAAGCCATCGGAACCCTTGCTTCTCCCAGTCTCGGTAGTTTCTTTGAGCCGGAGAGTCTACAGGACTGACTCGAGACAGCCAGGCACCCGCCATATACAAGGCTGCAGCCTCGTTTAGACCATGGTTGTTGTTTTGTGCAATGCCGTAACCAATGTTACTCGAAATTTTCCAGCAGTGTTGTTCGATACAGAGCCTCAAGGTTTCCGTTGGCCTTTCGAAACTTTGCAGTAAATATGCGCTCAGCAGCAGATGAAATACTCGGATAGACGCTTCCTGGCCACAGACCCAGTTCGGCCCGATATTCAAAGGGTTCTGGGATATCCAATCGGAAAGCCAAGCATTGAGTGTCTCTAAATATGCCGAATGATGAGACGCGACGTAGGCGCGAGTAAGGACTGTGAGCCAGCTAAAACGAGAAACCTCCCAGAAAGTCTTTATATCACTATTTTGTGACCGACGGCCAAACTCAGGATGCGCCCAATGCATCCTCTTTTCTGCAAAGCAGCTCTGATTGAATGGATCAGAAAACCAGCGAGGTGGAGACTGGACGAACAATTCAGTTGCCCTGTAGTACTCAAAGTACCCCTCCAAAAGCCGCTGAGCCTTTCCGTGAAGATCCTCCAGCCACCGTTCCTGGAGCAGAGGGCTAGTCAGCTTGGACGGGACTTCGAAAAACTGGCCATTAATAAATGGAGAGGGCTTTAAAAAACGCATTCTGAGCCCACTTTTGATGGACATTCGGTAGTACCATACATAGGCTATCTCGCGGATGCCTATTTTTCTTAAAGTGCGGATGCCTATTTTTCTTAAAGTATTGACAACGGACAGGAGATATTGAAAGGATTTGAACATGGACGGTTTGGGTCCTAGGTGTTGGTTCGCAGGAGATCTACGTCGCCTGTAGTGCCTCGCCGGCAAACAATTTGAGAGGCTGCTGCTTCACGGTCCTTGGACTACGGTTTACTTTCGCCCGATGCCACTCAAATTTATCCAATTTTCAACAGTTCGGTTGAGCCGCATGCCGGACAACGCAGGAAAGAAGGCACTGGCGTATCAACACACTCAGCCATACTCATAAGCGGGACTCCCCGGTAAAGATTAAGGCAAAAATGTCTCTCACCCGCTGCCATAATTCTTTTGGTCGGAAAACGAGAGAGAGCCCTTTCCACAAACAAATGCCGACAAAGTAAATTTTGTGGAGATATTCTCGGAAACTGAGCTTGGGCAACATCGCGCGAATCGTATCGTTCATCTTTACGTCAACAATCAAATGAATACGTGCGACGTCAGAGTGATTGTGCAAACGGTGTGGGTAGGATGTGTCGACACTCCACACCTCACCTTCGTCAAGAAAGAGCCGTTTACCATTTACATAAAACTCGACATCCGGATGGGTGACAATTGGGATGTGAAAGCGTGCGACCCCCATCGGCGTTCCGCCGGAGATGTCGCGATGCTCTTTGACGGTACCGCCGGGCTCTAAGAGCGCGAGACATGCGTCGAGGAGCTCGGCATCGAAGGACTCAATCGCCCTTCGAATCTCTTGGCATTGGTCGAAGAGGCGATGCTTTTCTCCATTTTGATAAAGCATGAGATCAGCCCACCCCTGCCCCACATCTCTTCTCCTCCAATCAGATTCGAGAACCTTATCCAAATCCTTCTGAAGTGCCTTAGCATCGAATTTGATCGCATCGAGTCGAGCGATTCCATGGGTCGGACGAGTAAATTGCATAGCGTGCTCCACGAGTCGAATAGACTCCTATCGTTCTATGAGATCTCCTACAGTGAAACGCTGGGTCAAGGCCCTCATACCCAAGTAAGCTGCTCAACCTTATTCCTCATTTTCCTAAGACCACTTCCGTAATACGCTCGGCAGCCTTTCCGTCCCAAAATGGAGGTATCTTCCCTCGTTTTCCCTCGCCTACCAGAATCTTTTTGGCTTCCCTTCTGAGCTTTCCCATATCCCGTCCGACAAGGATATTCGTCCCCATGCTGACAGTCACTGGTCGTTCTGTGTTCTCACGCACGGTAAGACAAGGAATTCCTAAATATGTTGTCTCTTCCTGCACCCCTCCCGAATCCGTGACGATGAGCATCGCCTGCCGCTGAAGGGCCAGGAAGTCAAGATAGCTCAGAGGGTCAATCAGCAGAATATTCGACGTTTCGTGTTCTTGGGAAAGCGACTGCAAACGCTGGCGCGTGCGGGGATGGACGGGAAAGACAAGCGGCAAGTCCTGGCTAATATCTTGCAAAGCTTCCAGAATTTGCGCGAGCATTTTCGGATCATCAACATTAGACGGGCGGTGTAAGGTGACAAGGCCATAGCCTTGTAGTTGTAAACGGAGTTTCTCCACAATATCGGTCCCTGCAGCGACAGGCAGCAGGCGGACAAGCGTATCAATCATGACATTGCCGACATGATGAATTTTCTCCGGCGCGATGCCTTCACGCAGGAGGTTTGCATCACCATCGGCAGACGGGGTAAGGAGGATATCGCCTATTTGGTCAGTCAAAAGACGGTTGATTTCCTCTGGCATCGTTCTGTCAAAAGAACGAAGGCCCGCCTCAACGTGGCAAACAGGGATAAGAAGCTTACTACACACAAGAGCCGCAGCGACAGTCGAGTTCACATCGCCATAGACAAGGACAAGATCAGGCTTCTGTTCTAATACGACCGGCTCAAAGCGTCGCATAATATCCGCAGTCTGCTGGGCATGACTGCCAGAGCCAACTTCTAAA
>JAPUIL010000026.1 GCA_027297085.1 Verrucomicrobiota bacterium
GAAGGCATATGAAGATGCTCCTTTCGATGAAGAGTTTAGAAGGTATCATGACCATATACAAAGCCGTCTCATTCATATACGCAGAAAGAAAATTCGGCAAGAAATAGATAATCCTACGGACGACCCCATCCAAAAAAATGCAGTTGCTGTAATGTCCTTCAGCTCTCCAACGGGAAACCGAGATCTAAGCCATTTGGCTCAGAGTATTCCGTGGTTTGTGAGAGGTGTCTTGAGACGGCTTAACACAGCAATTGAAATTGGCGAAGAAAAAATAGAGGTTGTAGCCGGTGAAGAGATCGAGGTTCTTGAGAAGGAGATTGCGCTGACACAATCACCCATATTTGACCAGCAAACCGCCCCACAAGCGGGGAAATTCCTCAAAGCCAACTGGGTCATCACCGGTGCTGTTGGTACCTTGGACGAAAAAAATTACGTTGATGTGAACTCCACTGAGATGATGTCTGAGTCATTCGCGCATGATCAGCTAGATCTTGAGATGGTCGTATCTGAGAACACCCTCAAGAGGTTTTGGGGAATCATAGCCGCCTTGACGAAATACGTTGCTGAGAACAGAATGGGATTTGATTTTCCTGAGAAAAAATATCATATTGAACCAACTCAGTCGCTAATTGCGTTTATGGCATTTTCCGAAGGCTTGGAACGATTCTACCTCGGGGAATATAAGAAGGCGGCCGATAAATTTGAAGATGCATTTATAGCAGACCCCAACTTCGCAGACGCCAGTGATATGCGGGCAAGCGCGGTAAAGCGGCAGAAATATTCGCGGTTTCGGACCCTTGATAATGTCGAAGGTGCGATTCGTCGGGAACAAGAGATTGCGGAAGATCTATTGCGAACCACAGGCACTGGTTTAGGCTTTAGCCCTATCAAATCACCACCCAGAAATGGCAGTCAAAACGGTCCCGGAAATGGCGGTAAAAACGGTGAGAAACCTGAGAAGGTCCCGATTACGATAACGATCGAGGCGAGGTAACTCAAGATCACCGAAAACTTTAGAAGTTTCCCTTTCCAGAAAAATTGGCAAGATTGCAAAAGAGCTGGTATGATGTCCTTTTCGGCCAGCCAACGACAAGCATAAAGGGGAAGCGAATTTGAAAAAAAACTTAGCCTGCGCCCTATGTTTGCTGCTACTTACCCGTGCGAGTGTGCTATGGGCGGTGGACATTGACCAGCTTGACATTGCAAAGTCCGTACTTCCCGGTCGGTTTTCGCCTGGATTTACCTATCAGTCTTGGACACGTTCAAGTGAGTCGGCAGCAAATATTGAACCAAGATTTAAGGAAGACATTAAGCAATATGCCATACAGACCTCTTTATCCTATCACCTTTTTCCCGGCGCTGATCTACGTATCGATCCCGCTTATGCATGGTCAGACGGTGAACAAAATAACAGTCTACGTGGTTTCGACGGTACCCAAATTCAATTCTCCTACACTTCCGCAGCTGGTGAGCATCCTTCCGTAGCGACTGATCGTCCACTGTTAGATAACTTCCTCCTGATCGGGCGACTCAAAATTCCCACAAGGAAAGAGATATCTGATGAGGAAAAAGGGAGAGTTTCTGAGGCATTGTTCGGCGATTTGGTCGATTTTAGTCTCAAACGTTATGAGGAAGGCTTGAGCGTAGATCTCGGTGCTATCGGGGCCCGAAAGGTAGGTCCATTTGCCATAGCGGCAGGTTTAGGCGTTTTGCATGGGAGAGAGTACCAGACCTGGATAAGCGGAGAAGACGGCGTAGGGGGAAAAAGACGGCCCTGGAATCCACAGGACGAACTCCGCTTCACATCCGGGGTCAATCTGCTCAAGGGAGACCTCGCTTGGCATAGTGGACTGACTTATGCTCTATTCCGTCCTAGCTCTGATGATGTCCCGGAATTGAAAAGCGGATTTTTTGTCGAAAACGACCTCACCTATGAGATTCTAAACGCCTTCACTTTTGAGTGGGACGTATCAGCACAGTTCATTAAAACAGACCCGGGTTATCAATGGCCCAAAACGATTCTTTCAGGCAGGCTTGGTGGTAGATGGGGTAATAGATATACCAAGCCAATTGGACCGTTTCTCAGCTTCCGTTTTGGTCTTGGAGTCAGGGGTATCCCGGACGATAAGGCCAAGGTGGCGAATGCAGTGTTATACAGCAGCGAACTCGGTTTCCGGATCGGTTCGTTGGACATACCTTTTCTCAAGCAGATTCAATTAGACGTTGAAATCATGGCGGGGAAGGGACACGAAAATATCATAGATAAAGACGACGGCAATAAATTCCACCGGGTCGATTTGACAGGCGTCGGAGTTAGTCTTAGTATTCACAATTCTTTTGACTTCGGTCTTTGATTGACCATCTACCGATTTAATCGACTGAAGCGGACCGCTCGAACATAGCTCGTGGTTACCCAATTTTCATCTCGAAATCCTCCATTTTTGAAGTCGACAAGCCATCTTTGTCTATTATCGCTGTTTGTATCCATAGTCCAGCAGTACTTCCCGTCGGTTTCGAACTTCGCGTCCATATATTCTCCTTTTGTTGATGTTGCTTCCATCATCAGTGAGAACAATTCCTCAATCGTGGGCCGACGCCAATAGTCATCTCCATCGGAAAGATTACTGTTGAGTCCTTCGAGATAATCATCTATCTGTCTTTGTGCACCTCTTTCCTCGATAACTTTTGCACGCCGCTGCCACTCCAAACCAGTTCTACGGTCTATAATCACTTCGCCAACTTGACGATAGTCAGGCTTAAAATCACCAGAAAGAGATTTAGCCGGGCAATTGAACCCGTTGGCTTTAATCATCTCCACTGTTTCCTCTTCTGAAATCGCGTTGGAAGAACTCCGAAGTCTATAGCGCACCATGATGGTTTTATCAGCGTCCATTGTGACTGTGATTGAATTGGACGGGTTTTTGTTGTTATCGACCACCCAGTGATAAAACCGCCGTCCCTCGTATTCTGCCTGTGCGGTGAGCGAGACATCAGTTTTACCGGTGTATTGCCATGTGTAAGGCGTCTTCCCATTGCTGTTCCTGCCTCGACCCGCCGGTTCGGCTGTGATAGGAACCCCTTGAAGCACTGAGTTTACCGTCAGCATGTAGACTGGAGGGCCTTCTAACACATATCCGTCCAGAAATAGCTGAAGACTCGGCGCCAGTACTGCGTATGCAAAAGGGGTTTTAAGGGTGACTATCATGCCGACGATCTGGTTTCCTTTGATTAACGGGCCCCCGGAATTCCCTTGTGCGATAGCGCCCGAGGTAACCAATTCCCGTCCTTTTCGTGCTGTGATCTTTCCATCGCTGACAGTCCAGGGTTCCCCTTTTCGCGGATGCCCAATGGCGAACACTTCTTCCTGCACCTTGGGAATTGAGGGGTCCAGGAGAAGCGTAGGTAGTTCCGACAATTTGTCCGCTTTCATCCTTACCAAGAGCAAAGCCAGCCCCTTGTTTCCTCGTTCTGATCCAACAATCTCGGCCTCAAACCAATCACGCCGCCAGGTATAAAACTCGATTTTCGGATGTGGATCACCCTCCACAACGTGAGAAGCTGTGGCAATATAGACCTTATCCGGGGGCATGTGTTTGACAATAAACCCTGTACCTGTCTTCTCGCTTTTTCTCTGCTTGGCTTTGATCCGAACGACCCCTGATTTTAAGGTCTCTAAGGTTTCGACCTTTTGGGCGGACAGGGAAGCCGTGTAGATGATGACCAACAGAAAGCAAAATGCAGAGACAATTTTTTCCTTAAGCGCCATCCTTAACCTCCTTATATAGTCCCCATAATCGTTCGAGTACGGTAAATGTCCCCCCAAAAATTAGGAATAAAAATACCAATTTTTTGTCATACCAGAGAATATCGAACATGGTCAAACTACAGTCTCTAGGGAATTCACGGGGACCTACGCCTATATATCCGGCCTTGCCGTAGAGACGAATTTCCACACCTATATGCTCCGGTTTCATGGACATCTCCTCTATGGTAAATTTGTCCAGTTTTTTAATCCGAAAGAAATCTGTGGCCTGGAGCGACACTGCATCGATTTTGGGATACTTTGGATAGGTTATCTTACCCTCATGCACCAGTGATGTTAAAGTTCGTTTGCCTTCCTTACGAAAAAACCTCATGGAGCCCTCAACTGGAATGCTTCCTTCGGGAAATAGGTTCTCAATCTTTTTCTCAGGGATGGTTAGGTTTAATACCAACTTCTTTTCACTCTCGAACTCAACAAGGTGTTTAGATCTCGGCAATTCAACCAAGTATGAAATCTCTTCTGAATCTGGTACATCGATGCCCGTAACTTGGCAATTAAAAGTATCTAACTGAAAAGGGCCACGGATTAACAATTTCTCGGCGAATTTCTGACCCCCAAGTTCTAGAACAATTGCATTCTTTCTCGAAACAGTTAAGGTAACAGTCGAACCGGAGTCCAGCCAGATTGCACTCAATGTTCCTGGCTGTTTAGGTCGAAAGGTAGCCGTCGCTTGGTTCCCTCCCGTGATGACGACCCGACGTCGCCTTGAACTTGCTTGACCATTGCTGCGTTTATATTCTTCCGGGTCTACGACCTTCACCTTCTTGGGATTAAACTTGATGCTGGCAAACCTTTCAATAGTGAGTGACTCAAAGGGTATCGAATTGACGATAGGCAGTCGTTCGGCGCCGCCAATCGTAAAAATCGCTCGATTAACAGTGAGGCTGACGTCAACCCGGGTTGAAACATGCCAGTACATTAGTGTAACCGCAATACCAATAGTAATTAAAGTCGGTAACAGCAGCAGGCTGAATGGGACGGTTTTATAGAACGGTTTTCTCTCCATCTCTTTTACCTCCACTCAACAACAGGCTTATGATAAAATTCAACACTCTGTTCAATTGGATCGTTAGTCTCGGGCATGTAGCCGCTGATTACCAATCTGTACCTCCCCTCCGCGGCCGTTGAACTATCCCAGGTAAACGAAAATGAACGGCCGCCCGGGAAATCGTGAGGTTCCTTCTCATATACCGGTTCTTCCCCGTCTTCAGAATTTGTTATCCTGTATACAGAACGGGTTATGTTGACATCTTCGTTTGGGTAAAACGTAAACCTGTATTTTTTTATGAATTTAGGGGGTTTGGAATGATAGAAAATGACGGGGGCAACCCGTTCAAATTCAGCGGGATCTGCTGTTCCCAAGCGGGCCACAACACCGAGGTCTTTCATTTCCAAGCCATCTAACTGCAAGATAACTTCCTCGGTTGGCCATTCAAATTCGTTGTCAAAACCGGGTTGCCAGGGCTTCGGAGGCAGGACCTTATCCAACCAGTAATTATGCTCGTAGTGCAGTTCTCGAACCGTCAGATAGACGAGAAACCCATAGATGTCGATCTGATCCGTTGCCTTACTGACGGTGTATGTTCGCTGAATCTCCTTATCAGTTATTCGCCACCTATTCCCTTTTTCCTCTATGGAAACAGCGAGGTCTTCAGAAAGTGTGATATCATTATTTTCAAACGCCTGCCGCAATTCTGCGGAGACCTCGGGCTTGTCTAAATCAGCCTGAAACGCCAGGTCAACATGAAATAGGAACTCTGGTTCGTGTAGGTAGAATTTCAATCTGAACTGATCTGGCATCTGTTCAGATTCTTCTGTGTAATTCACTAGCACAGAGATGAGTTCAATATCAAATCCGGAGACTGGCTCGTCCTCGATTCCTTCCCGGCGATTCCCTCGATCTCGAATGTCCAAATTATCCGGTGCTGCGGTCATGGAAACAAACATAAAAAGCAACGTAAAGCAGAACACCAAGTTTTTCATTTTCAAGTCCATCACTGACCTCCTATAATTATCCCGACAACATTAAAATTGATTCGCTCGATTACGAATCTCCTATCGACCAATATCAATTGTATATTTAATTGGGTTGTCAGTCAAACTCTTTTTTAGCTTCCCAAAATCCTTGACTTCATTACCATCCTTGTCCGTTAGCTTAAAGACCGATGTATCTCCATCAGTAAGAACGACTTCTATTGAGGTTGATCCCTTCGCGTTTGCTTTGAAATATATGGTGACCAGTCTTTCTTTCACATCCTTGCCCTGCGTCTTGGAATCTTTCAATCGAGTCCACGCAAGGTCTAATTCCTTGCGGTTCCCTTCACCGAGAACACCAGAAAATGTGATGACATCTGGTTCCTCCCAAAAAAAGGCTGAGTGTTCTATCTTCTGGAGCGAAATGAAATTGTCGTAAAAGCTCAACCGAACATTTGCGCCATAAAGTGCCGTTACGTTCCGAATGTAAATATAGGTCGAAAATTCTTGACCGGGGGAAACGGGAAAGAATTCATCTGAATCTATTCCCAATGCGAGTTCACCGGGGGGATCGATTTTAAAGGTTAAGGTTAGTCTTTTCTCGCCAACTGACTGATTTACCATGACCGTTTTGTTATCTATAGCAGGTTCTGCCAGGCCGAAAAAATGAACTTTAACCTCGATTTTGACTTCACCGGGGGATACCTCAAAGTCGAAAGAAGGGGAGCGGGCCAATTGCTCAAATGATTTCATCTGAGGTAGCACTGTTTCTTCAGAAGAATCCATTACGCGGACCTCGGCCTTTTCCAGATTTTGTTGCGCTAACGCGGGCGCCAGAAGCAGATGAATCTGAGGAGTCAGTCTAGTCTGATGAGGTTGGGTCAATTCGTCCTGCTCTCGTTCCAACTCACAGCCGTACAGAAGTAGCATCAGAAGTGTGCTCGCTGCTATAAGTAAAACATTACGTTGCATTCCCGTCTCCTTGAGGCAATAGGTTCGTCAGTTCACCGATTCAGCGCAGAAGTAGGTAAGCGGCAGAAGTCACTCAGAACATACCACTTCCCCAACTTCCTCCACTTATTTTGCCTTATCTACTTCAGAATTGCCATCTTTTTTATCCCGTAAAATGCATCCGCTTCGAGGGTGTAGAAATAAACGCCGCTTGCGACGCTTTCACCA